>JAPUIP010000269.1 GCA_027296925.1 Candidatus Poribacteria bacterium
TCCACGCTGGCAAATCCTGTATGTCCAAGACCCCTTGGCACGTTTGCTCTCTTTTGCCAGATATTCGTCGCCGGGTCGTACATTTCTACCGCTGATGTGTGAGAACCTCCTGCCCATCCGCCCATGACATAGATCTTCCCATCTACGGCAACCGCAGCGGCTCCGAATCTTTTGGAAGGCATGTCTTTCTTTTTTGTCCAGGTGTTCGTCGCCGGGTCATACTCCTCGACAGTGGTTAGAAGGCCGGGAGGGGCCTGCACCCGGGTGGAGCCGCCGAAGGCGTAAATCTTCCCGTTCACGACACTGGTCGCCATGCCCTTTCTTGCCGTCGGCATATCGGCTTTCCTTGTCCAGGTATCGGTTGGCGGGTCGTATTCTTCAACGGTCAAGAGTTTTCCAGCCTTCCCCCAACCACCGATAACATAAATCTTTCCATTGACGGCACTGGCGGATAAGCTGAATCTTGGGGTGGGCATATCGGTTTTCTTCGTCCATTTTCCTTCGGCGGCAAAACTCACAGAAGCTATGCCCATCGCGCTTCCGAAGATTAAAACCGCCAAAAGGAAAGTCAAATGTCGTTCCATGTCAAATTCCTCCTAAATATTGAAGTTGAGACGCTGGCGATTCCAGCGTCAGGGTGTATAAGTGACCTCCAGTTTGATACCATCTGGATCATAAAAGAATGTCGCGTAGAATCCATCCATGTATTCCGGGCAGTCCACCGGCGGGTCTTCGATTTCGACGGCGTCCATCTTCAAAAGGACTTCGTTATAGAACTGGTTTACAGCTTCACGAGAATCCACAGAAAAGGAAAGATGATGGATGCCAGCCGCGCCGTGGACGGGTTCACTCTTGTCTTGAGCACTCCGAAGGACGAGTAGGAATCCATCTTTCACGTAGCCCACAAAACCGGTGTCTTCCATCGCTTTCTGAAAACCGAGCCACGAAAGCAGAGGGTCATAAAACTTACTTGATTGGTCAAAGTCCGATACGTCAATTGCTAGATGATGAATTGCAGTCATTGTTTTTGCTCCTTTCGTTTCAGACTCCAGTCGGTGTCGGAGTCACCGACCGGGATTATCACGAGCCTTCTTGCTAAGAAGGATTGGTCACATCACGTGGGTCAAAGAAGTTTTCCTGTTCGGTGATCTTGCCAAAGGCGTTCACCTTGAAGCGGTCAACAATCCGCAAGGTACACGCAGGCTCAATGATTCCGCAGTGAAATTCGACCGTAACCGCCGTCAGATCATCGTTGACGTAGGTATCGAACACTTTTACTTCTCCGATTAGTTGCGGCAACGGCGCCCACCAAACCTCACGCAGTTTCTCCACCCCAATCAGTGGCGCCGCTGAACCACCCGGGCAGAGCGGGGCGCGTATGCTGACGTTGTCATCATAAGGGATAGCGTCAAAGTTCCCTTTGCCCAGCCCTTCCGTCACGTAATTTCTGGCGATGGCGTGCAACTGTGTACGTCGCTTCGTTACATCCGTAGTTGCCATTATTTTGTCCTCCTGAAAATTGAGTGATGAACAAGGAGCACATAAGCTCCAATTGTTTACGCCTATATGATACTCGCACGGCGCAGCGTTTCCAATAGGTAGATATATATAAAGTTGCTAAACAGGGGGTAGTCAATTATGACTATTTTGACAAAAGGAAGGGAAAAATGAATGAAAATCGAGGATGGAAGGTTGTTTTACGAAATGGAAGAGACCATCGTCTAACGGATGAGAGCCGTGAGTTGCGTCCGGGAATCGAGTCCGAGTTTTTTGAGAATGCGGCTGACATGCACGGCGACAGTGCGCTCGGCGATGAACAACCGATCGGCAATTTGGGAGTTGGTGAGACCTTCAGCGACGAGTAACGCCACTTCCCGTTCGCGGTTGGAAAGCGTAGACATCGGTCCCACTTGCGAAGCGGAGGTCACGCGACCGGGGATCTGACGAAGAATTGCCAACACTTGATTCCGCTGACTGGCGGCTTCTCGACGGCCGGCGTCTGTGCCGCGCCGCTGCTGTGCCGTTGCCAACCATTGGCGGACATTGGCTTCCTGTTCGGGGGTGTGCATTTCTTGAGTGAGAGAGAGTGCCGGATTCAGAGCTTGCACAGCCTTATTGAAGTCGTTAGCAAGTATGGAGCGCAGTCCATAAGCCATCTGACAGTAGAATCGAGCGACGAGACAATCTGAGTTCGGGACTTGATGCACATGGCGGCACAACTGTGTCACCGTTTCACTATCAGCGGACAGATTGAGTCGGCAGGCGGCTTGAAGCCCGACGACACCAAGTTCTGCAAAGAGGACATTTTCGGGTTGCGGAAATTTGCGGAAGGTATCTTCGGCATGTTCCAGCGCTTGCTGCGGTTTCTGTTGCGCCAATGCCAAGCACGAGCGGACGATTTGAGGCGGTAAAAACCACTGGGATTCTCTGAAGCCTTCGGCGAGTTCTGCCGCTTCCGTTAAAGTCCGCTCGGCAACTTCAAAGCGTCCTTGGGCTGTGGCGATGCGTCCCAGCAACACAAGAAAGTGGGAACGTACCAGCGCAGAAGGTTGCTCATGCACCAATCGCTCCAGTTCGGGCAAAGCGTCGAGTGCTTCCTGCCACTGACCTGTCAACCACTGATATTCCGTTCGGGAAGCGACAAGCGTGGGGTAAAGTACCACCGGCGCGCCGGATTGCCGCACATAATCTGCCCCTTCGGTGGCGACGTTTCGGGCTTGGTGGTAGTGTCCCTCATTGCTGAAGACATCGACTAAGGCGACGTAAGAGCGGCTTGCCTCCTCCGGTGAATCGGCCTCAAGTGCAATGTTGCGGGCATTGTGTAAAAAGGCAACCCCTCGCTCCTGCTGTCCTTGCATGGCGTAAGCCACACCCATATTAATTAGACAGTGGGATTCGACCTCCGGTATAGAAAGCCGTCTCGCCATCTCTATCCCTTGCTGTGCCCAAGGGATAACTGCCGTCCATCGGCTATCCAGATAATGCCGCTGTGACATCCGCGCCAACCCCCACGCCCAAACGGGCGCATCCCGTGGAACTCCCTCTGCTTCTCGAAGCGCAAGCACGTCTTGAAAACTTTCCATCGCACGGTTGCCGTCGCCCTCCAACCAGCACAGGTCACTCCGATGCAACAGGACTGAGGCATATTCTAACGATTTGCCTAACTCACGGTACAATTCCTCCGCTACCTCACAATGTACCAGTGCCTCCTGAATCTGACCGGCGAGGCGAGCATATTTCGACACCTGAAAGGTAAGATTCGCCCGGTTGGAAGCGGACGGCGAAATCAGCGACAATGCCCGTTCACCGTATGCAAATGCTTCAGCAAAAGCCCCCAGAGACGCGGCATGTTCAGCGGCAATGATATAATGGTGTACGGCTTCGGGGTGTTCTTTTGCAGACTCCAAATGGTAGCCAATCGTTCCTTCGTAGTTTTCCTGCTGTGCCATCTTCTGATGCAGAAGGTATTGGGCAACTCGTCGATGCAACGCCCGTCGATCCGGGGTGAGCAACTGACCATACAAGGCGTCCCGGGTTAAAGCATGCCAGAATCGAAACCCTTCACGGTCGCTCGTCTCACGGATCAGATGCAAAGCCGAAAGACGAGAAAGGCACTCGATGACATCTTCCTCGCTTTGTCGCCCCAAATAAGCGAGAATCGGTACGTCAAACTGTTCGCCGACGACGGAAGCCAACTTCAGCAGCC
Organism: Candidatus Poribacteria bacterium; assembly: GCA_027296925.1. Classification (GTDB taxonomy): domain Bacteria; phylum Poribacteria; class WGA-4E; order WGA-4E; family PCPOR2b; genus JAPUIP01. The sequence goes on from JAPUIP010000269.1 coordinate 3,707, forward strand.
GAAGGTCACCCGACGAAAGCACGGGAAGTCGGGAGAGTAACGCTTCGCGAAATGACGAAGGAAGCGGAACATCCGGTTGAGTCTCTTCAGAGGGAATTCGACGCAAAACCTCCTCAAGAAACAGCGGATTGCCTTCTGTTCGCTGATAAAGCCTATGAACGAAACCACCCGGTTGAGAGGAATTGGGCATGATGCTCTGAACAAACTCACGAACCTCTGAGAGCGACAATCCCACGAGGGGAATCTCGAAAGATGCGGGTTGCCGCATCAGACGGTGAATGCGTTCTGCCTGTTGAGGAACCCCCATCATCCCTTCCGTTCGACAGGTTGCCAAAATGCACAGCCTCTCCCCTCCCAAATCTCTGACCAGCCAATAGAGAATGTCCAAGCTTGCGACATCCGCCCAGTGAAGGTCTTCGAGCGCAAGTAGAATCGGTTTTGGCGAATTGTGGAAGATATCGAAGATTTCATTGAACAACTGCTGGGGATTCAGGTCTGCGGTAGGCTGAAACGTGACCAATTTCGTCCATTGCGCCGCAGGAGGAAACCATGTGCGGTGTGCCTTAGCTGGCAAGCGGCGACGAAGCCTGCGAAACGCATCGAGAAACAGTCCATAAGGCGTTTTACTCTCGCCTTCATCTGCCATGCCCAACACAATGGAGAAACCACATGCCTGCGCCAGATCGACCGCGAGACCTAGCAAGCGCGATTTCCCAGCCCCCGCAAGCCCCTGAATCAAAAGGAACTGGCCGTGACCTAAAAGCGTTTCGTTAAGTGCCCCTTCGATGAGGCGTCTTTCGAGAAATCGTCCGATAAACTTTGGGATGAAGTGTCTTGTCATTGAACGTCCCCCGTTTTCGATGAGCACTCGTTGCGGAGCAGGCGACCCATAACGTAACAATTCTCTTTCTTATTATTTCCAACTCGCTTCATCAGTTACCGTTACCAACCTTGTAGGTTAGAAATACATTGATACCGTATTGCCAGTTCGGTAACGCCCTGAATGACACCATTTTCACGGCTGAAAATGTCCAAAATTTCAGCAACTTATCGCTCAACGGAAGGTAGAACAATATGGTATAGGAACACCTTCATAATGCCAGTGGTCTTTCAGTCTTTCTGAGATCTCACAGGCTACAGTTCCGAGAGCCTCTAAGCAGTTATTTCTTACCTGCCAATTCTTTACGAACAATGCTAGCCCCAGCGACAAGACTCTGAAGTTTCAATCGACACAACCAGCGAGGAAGTTGAAAAAAGCCGCAGTCGGGTGAGACGCTCAACCGTTCCGGTGGACAATGCTGTAGGAATTGACGAATGCGATTGGCGACCTCTTCAGGAGGCTCCCGCCAGAA
>JAPUIP010000027.1 GCA_027296925.1 Candidatus Poribacteria bacterium
GCGTGGCTGGTGCCGATAATCTGTAAATCCAGTTGATAATTCGGCCGCTGAATGTGCTTCCGTTTCAAGATGCGGAGGTCGTTTGGCAGGCTTACGGTGTCCAGCAGGTAGAAGGTTAATCTGGAGATGGATTGGTTCTCATAACAGATCATGCTTTCGTTGAATCGTTTGTACGAGGCAATAACACACCCTTAACTATCTTGTATATACAATTCGGTGAGTCTTCTAACTTTACCGCTTAATGCCTTTAATACGCCCTTCATAAACTCAACCCGACTCGCCATCACATCGTAGAAGTCATCCTGATTAATCTTTAATAAGATCGTTTCATCAACCGTGGTGCAGCTTGCGGAGCGAGGTCCCTGATCCAAGAGAGCGATTTCGCCAACAGCATCGCCTTTTTTTAGCTTATTCAACTCTTTTCCATCTCGATGAATCAGTATCTCTCCTGTAACAATAATGTATACCGCATCCCCGACTTCCCCTTCTTGAATGAAGGTCGTATCGGCAGGCAAACGTATTTCTTCAGTAACCTGAGCAACATAAAAGACCTCTTCAGCCGGAATATCCTTAAAAAGATCCATCCCTTTCAGGCGGATCGTTTTTTCAAGCGTAGAAAACATAGACATCGCCTCTCCATCATTCTGAAAACGGGCTACGGGGAATTGGGGCAGATCATTTAACGCTTTGCCATTTTGCAACAGATAGTGCGAAATCAAATCTTGGTTTGCTTCTAAAGCGGATACCCCATCCCAATCGAGACGATTCAGCACATCAGAACGTTCGTGGCGAAGTGCATAGTCAAGGGCCACGGCTGAACGCCATTCGTCAGGAGATTGAACGAGATCCAAGAGGACTGTATCCAAATTGTCGGGTAAATCGTCAAAATACTGTTGTCCCGACAGACAGCGCTCATGAACTGAAATTGGTTCGATCAGCGGGATAATGACTTCTCTCTCCTTCATATTCGGAATAATATTATCCAGAATTTCCAGGACATTGGCAATCTTCTCCTTATCACCGGACTGCACATAATAGATGTATTGTTCGATGGGTGTTTCGGGCACATGCACCACACTGAGTTTGCCTAAAACAGCCGTTGCCTTCTGAATATCGTAGTTCAAGAGATCTGTTAACAGTAATTCGTTAGTAGTCGGTTGAAGGAGGTCCAAAAACTGGTAGTTCGCATAGATACTTTTTGCAACACGATGTATCTCTTTTCTGATACGATCGAGTACCTCCGTTGTCAAGGGCTCCTGTCGTGCGATTTCAAGCAGCGTGTCCGCCACCTCCGCACGGACCGGTAGATTTTCGTGATTTAGCAATACAACCAGGTGATACATTGTGCGTTTGATCGGATATTCCTTCAGCGTCCGTATGATCTCAAGCATCTGGGGTTGTTCTGTATCCGGATGTCTACAGAGATTCATCAGGAGACGTACAGTCTGATCGCCGGGAAATTTCCTAAGAATACGTCTCGCTAAAGTCGCAGTTTGGGGGTGCTTCAGATTCTCAGCAACCGCAGACATTAAGTAAGGACTACTTCTTTCCTGTGCAATTTCTAGAGCGGCATAACGAATCTGCGGCGAATTGCTCAGAAGAAAATCGTGCAGTCTTTCGACAGGAAGCAGCAAAGGCGCATTCACCAAAGTTCTTAACGCGGTAGTATTTGACGTTTCATCTGGAGACGTCAACATCGCTTCAAGCGTATCATGCGCCAGCGCCAGTGGCCCCTGATTCATTAAGAGAATGGCAGTTGCCACCGCGGCCCGAATCTCAACCGTCCCCGACGCGGGGTTATTCAGATAACCTGTGAGTGTCGGTATAACTTCCGTAATTCGTCGGCGGCCGGCGATGACCACTGCTTCGTTTGCCAAAGGGCCTTCCGAGGCGATAATTGACAGCAGATCCATATCAGAAATAATCTCAGGGGATTCCCACGCTATCGCCAGAATTTTCTGTCGAACGAGGAAACTCCCGTGTTTGAACAGATGGTTTAGGGTTTTGCGCCACGGATCAGGTGACAAGTTACTAATGAGCTCCAATGCAAAGACCTGTTGTGCCTCCTCGTCACTTTTTAATGCGGTCTCAATGGTTGAGATGATATTGCTGTCTGTGACATCAAGTCTCAGTTCCTCAAAGTTCAATTGCCGTTTCTCGATAGCAGACATCAGCGCCGAAACGTAACCTTTTCGTAACCGAAATGTATTAATGATCCAGATTGTGATTAACCCGAGGGCGATGAGACTCAGGTATTGAATTTCAAATCTTTTCAGGAAGATGAACATCGCCACGCCTGTCAATCCCTGCAAGCCATTTTTGATTGTCCCATCAACAATAGGTTTAACGGCGCGCTTGCGCTGCGGTGTAATGGGCACCCAGAGCAATTGAAGTGATGTATCGTTAATACTGAACTTTGTCACTTGATCCGAAGATTTGGCAACTAAAATGCTCATAAGAATTGGACTAAACAGGAGGGTAGCAGCCCCCATACCTAATCCGACCGGAAGAATGAGCAACCCGGCTGAAACACCAAATTTGGTGAGTATCCGCCCCGTCAGAAAAAACTGTATCACCAGCGCAATCACATTTGTTATCGCGTAGAAGGTTCCGAAAAATTTGGCGAGATCGGCTTCAGATGGAAAGTAGTTGCTGGAAATAATCTTAAACTGATAGTCGATGATGGCTGTTGCCATCGCTGCGACACCGATTGAGAGCGTAATTTTTTTTAGATAGCCATCCCAAAAACGAGATTTCTTCGAGTGACTTTCCACCGGCTCTCCAGCCGTCGTTGATTGCAGAACGTGAGATTTTGACAACCAGGCCATTAAGACGCAACATAGAATAAATACGGATGTTAATATCAGTAGATTGCTTGAACCAAATTGCCGGACAAAGGGTTGAATGCCAGAACCGACTACAATTCCTGCAATTGCGCTACCACTACCGATAATAACGAATAGACGTTTGGCTTGTCGTGAATTAAAAAAGGTGCTCGCCAGGATCCAAAACTGTGGGAACATCAGTGTGGTTACAACATCGATCCATACGTATAGAAATGGAATAACCCACCCCTCAAGATGAAATTGCATGGGTATCAAGGAGGCGGCAAAAAAAAGTCCACTCGCGGCAGTAATAGGTATCAGGCTGATTCGCTTGGATAGACGTGTGTAGACCGCTACGGAGAACCCCGTGGCAGCAGCGACGGCCACATACATGAGTGGCAAATAAGATTTGTCAAAGCGCGTGAGGAAGTACGTATCTCTTGCCGTTTTCCCCGCGATAACCGAGGCTACCAGAAAGAAAAAATACGCAAATAGAATCAGGACGGGAATGCCTTCGCCGGGGTTGATATTTAAGAATTTTTGGAGACGTTTGGTCATTGAGAGGTACCGGTTGTGGGACAAGCACAAAAATAAAAACTACAGGTCTGAACAGGAAAGATGCGGCCCCCACGGCAGCAAGTCAAATAGTGCGCTATAACTCAGGTATTTGCCACTTTGAGCGATAGCGGAGGGTCTCTGTGTTTGAGATTCTTCGGCCCAAAACTAACTTTCAGATCTTCTTCTTGATCACGATTTCTTCTATCAATCGCTGTGGCCGCTTCGGATCTCTCTCTACACCAAGGACTTTAACGGTGAGCTGATCAGTGTCTATATCAATGAGGCAGTAATGGTAAGCGACTTCCTGCTTCACTAGAATCACATCCAGCCCCTCGTCACGGTAGTTTTGCCTGCACGCATGCAGCAATTCCGCGTCACTGCGCTCTCGTAGAGGAACGCCCGCCCCTCCACTCACAACGATATGAATCTCACGCTGGGGATTGTTATGAATTTGGCTTTTCGGTTGATTCTTATCCGAAATCGATTTAACGATGCTATGCTCATAGAGGTGTTCATGGCTAAAAATCAGGAGTTGAATCCCTTGCTCCTGAAAAAACTTGAGGAGACGCCAGCGTTTCTCCGGCAGGCTTTTTCCGAAGTCGGGCTCTTGCCAATCGGTGTGATGTCTTCCGAAGGAGATCATCGGATGATGTGCGACAATAATCTTAAACGCCTTATCCTTTCGAGCGGCTAACTCGCGCTCCAGCCACCCCGGCTGCCCTGGATCGCCAGAAACAAACCATGTCCGAAACAGTTCCTCCTGTGTGTCGTCGTCTATAAATTGATACTGATCAATGATCAGGTTTGAATCCAAGACAAAAATCGCAGCGTCTGGAAAATCCAACACGTAGAACAGGGGATGCTCAAAAATCGCTTGATAGTTGGGATACCCGTAGCTCGAATCGTTTGTGTACTCATGGTTATCGTTTGTGTATTCATGATTACCGGTGACTGGAAAATAGGGAAATTCCATCACCAGTGGTTTTTCCACCTTGTTCTCCTTTAAAAATGTCTCCCAATGTGAAGGATAGCGCCCATTAACCACCATATCTCCGGTATGAAAGATGAAATCAACCCCGGTACGTTTAGCTTCGGCGTACACGGCATCTCGCATCATTCGACGCTCCCGGACCCCGTAATCTGGAGTGTACCGCAATCTGTTAATCCCACCGACAATGCCGTTTCCCAACCAATAGACCTGGTAAAAGGGGAAGATTAGCATTTTCCAGGTCAGCCAGTTCTTTCGGCGGGCAAACTTTTGTAGAAGTCGCCAATCCGGCCGGCTATCTCCATAAACGATAAACGTGGGGTTCTTCTCCATGAGGCCATCGAGCCGCAATTGGGGAACACGGTAAAACTCCCTGGCGTATTTTTCAGTCATCAGCCCTTTTTGCGCACAACTCAGATTCACGGCCAGGAACGCCAGAATCAGCAGGAAAACCAGTATACGTTGCATAGAAATCCTATATATTTTGAGCCTCTCAGCTAGCTATCCGTCAATTGGTCGAAGCGCTTTCCCGCATACCTGACTGTTTGAAATGGCAGCGCACACACTATGCAGAAATCTTATTTTACCACTAATCTAAAGAATAAGGCAATTTCTTTTCATCTTTGCCTGTGGTCGCCTCGGAGCCTCAGCGTACGAACGCTCCGGCCGATTCTCATTCACCTGGGGCGCTTGTGTCGCTTCAGTTGACCTTTGGCTTTCCACTGCCTCCAGAAATTGATACCTGCGCTAAATAATAAACCAACACCAATGACACTGACCATAAAACCCTCTATCGCTAATCTGTGTGCCATCATGGCGTAGCAGGCGCCGCCAATCAGTATGGCGGCAATCGCGAAATCCTGGAGGCATCGCGTGCGTGCTCGCTTGAGAACGGTACGCAGATTTTTTAATCTTTCCTGTCTCACATACTTCGTCAACAATTCGGCAGAAATTTGCGCTGGATAAGCTTGCGCCTCCTCCGGTGTAATATCCCGAACGCATCTGAAGCCGACATTACTCGTAGTGTAGTTCGGTGGTGCGTGCAAACGATTCGCGCATCGGAAATATTGCTTTGCCGTTTCATCGCAGACTTCCAACCACGACCCACCCCGAAGGACTTTATGTGCTTCTCCATAATCGCGACGCCGATGGGTATTTCCTGTGTAAGGCTGATACCAATCGGCTGTCCACTCCCACACATTTCCGGCGGCTTCCTGCATGCCATAAGGACTGGCAGCCGCAGGGCGATTTCCCACAGGTGTAAGCCGGTGAGTGAGAACCTGTTTCATCCGGCTCGACGCATAATCCGATTTCGGCTTGGAAGCGCGAAACCACTGAAATCCGGAACCGGCACGTTCTTTTGTCCGCTTTTGCTCTGTGTCCGATTCTTCTGTTACTGAGAGTGGTTCAAATTCGTTGCCCCACGGATAAATGCGGCCATCAGCTCCTCTTGCGGCTTTCTCCCATTCTGCTTCCGTCGGCAGTCGCATTCCCGCCCATCTCGCATACGCATTCGCCTCAGACCAACTCACACGAACAACGGACAAGTTGGCTTGCTCTGGCGAAACCTTCCCATTTTTCCAGTGTGCTGGAGGTTGATGGCCTGTTGCCTGTACAAAGACTTCATATTCCGCATTTGTCACGGGGTAGCGATCGACCAGATAAGGCCCGAGAAAAACCACATGCATCGGTGCCTCATCCGGTTTCGCATGTTTGGATTGGGGCAGGATTGTGCCGTAGAACGATTCGATATCAGTGCCCATGATGAAAGCGCTTGGCGGGATGAGAATAGCGTCGGGATCAGGCGTACCGTTTGGGCTTGGGCGAGTTATATCAGATCGAGCATACTGCCCACGGGGGGGATTTTCATTCATCGGCGAAAATTCCATTCTGCGGTCGTATACTTTGTGTGACTGAGAGATTTGGCGGTTTCTACCTCTTGTCCTGAGAGTGTGTCGCTCATCAATCGGATGCCGAGCACCTCTGCAAAGCCAGCGGTAACCCCAGACTTAAGCTGCTGGCGATCAATTGGCGTATCTCGCTCTTCGTTGATTGCGGTAGATTTTTGACCCAAAATCCGATCGAAATTGGGACGCTTTGAAGCGAGGGCTAAAATATCTGGCGGTGGCATGTCGAGTGCGATATAGCCCTGGTACATCACGCCAATCTGATTTCGGCGCTGGGATACACCTGCAATCTTTCTTCCACTGAGCATGATATCGTACTGGGCTGGATTGGTAAGGCAGACATTGGGCCGGTCGTCCAATGTCGATTTTTCGATCTGGCGTGTAACGCCAATGTCTAACCGTTGCAAACCACGAATCAAACAGTCACTGATAACTGAATATGCCGCTGGGATACCCTTTGGCAAGACACCAAAGCCATGTGGAACAATGACCGTATAGGTCACGTCCCAGCCGTGAATAACCGTACCGCCGCCGGTCATTCGGCGGACAAGCTCGATGCCATGAGTGGCACAAGCCGTCATATCTACCTCTTCTAGAGCCTGCTGAAAATAGCCGAAGCTAAAAGCCGGCCGTATCCAGTCGAAAAAGCGTAACGTGGGTTGGGGGCGGGATTTTTGCGCCAGAAGAATCGATTCATCGATTGCCATGTTCATGGCGGCGTTATTTGGTTCGGTCGTCAACAATTTCCAAGTCAGTGACATACGTTTGAGAATTCTCGTCTTGGCTCTGATGGCGTTTTGGTCCTATTGATTTTCTCAGCCGGCATCGGTGATCAAGAAAAGCATATCACAATGAACAAAGGAAACGCTTAGCGTAAGTTATGTGCAACCGAACGAGGAATCGTGACTCAAGTCCAAAAATGGAACACTCTTTTCGGGCAGAAGCGGTGGGCAAGTCCGAAAGGTCCCTTCAGGTGAAGTTCCGTCCGATTTTTTCGGTTGACAACAGAAAAGCCCTCCGGCTTATGATATCATACAGCCCTCAAAAAACATCGGTCAACCCCCTTATCTTTACCCAGATCTTTTCATTCGGGCGTTCATAGGCAGGTGAGCGGGTTCTCACCTGCTCACCCTATCAGCCTAGGGCAAGCTTTTCTCCGTTGCTCATTCGCCGGCAAAGGTGTTCAGAAGCCACGTCCGGCAAGGCTTGAAAATTTGTGGGTAAAGATAAGCCGTTTGCGGGTGCCTCCTCATACCCCTAATCTGCGCCTCAACACGGCGCGAAGACGCCGCATGGTTTTCACTGCCTCTTTGGATTCGGTAACAGTGGCGGATATGCCGGGATAGCGGATCAATACACCGTAAGGATTCAACGCTTGTACCATCGGCAAGTGTCTGGCGAGTGTCGCTTCGGATAGCATACACAAGTTGAGCAGTTGCACCAGA
>JAPUIP010000270.1 GCA_027296925.1 Candidatus Poribacteria bacterium
ATTGAGCTAATGGCGGTAGTAGTTGATCACTTTCAATAAAAGCTCATCAACGCTGACTTGGGGCTCCCAACCCACGTATTGTTTTATTTTCGTGATATCGGGAATACGCCGCTTCATATCTTCAAACCCAACCCCGTAAACCTCTTCATATGGTATATGCTGAATGGATGACCGACTGCCCGTTAGCTGAATCACTCGTTCTGCAAGTGCCCGGATGGCAATTTCCTGGATTCCCCCGATATTGAAGACCTCCCCTGGGGTGCTCGAGTTTTCCATCAGAAGCACAACTGCCCGGACAGCGTCGGACACGTCAGTGAAACATCGGCTCTGCGTACCATCGCCGTGGACGATGAGCGGTTCACCCTTCAGCGCTTGCTCGACGAATCGCGGCACCACCATACCATACCGCCCTGTCTGTCGAACTCCGCACGTGTTAAAAAAACGGACGATGACAGCAGGCAGCTTTTTTTCGTCCCAGTATGCCAACGCTAAGAATTCATCTAAAGCCTTCGTGCACGCATAACTCCATCGATACGCGCTCGTCGCTCCCATGAGCCGGTCGCTTGTCTCTTTGTAGGGAACGGCTCCGTTTTTTCCATACACCTCCGAGGTCGAAGCAATAAGAACGCGCTGCTTTTTGACGCTTGCCAATTCAAGTAGGATCTCCGTTCCCCGCACATTAATCTGGATCGTTTTGAGCGGGTTTTCCATAATATACTTCACACCCACTGCCGCAGCCAGATGATAGATCATATCCGATTCGTCAATCAGTTCCCGCATCAAGGATTCATCAAGGATACTTCCGGGCACGAACGAAAATCGGGGATGGTCCATAAGAGGTTCGATGTTGGACAGATTGCCCGTGGAAAGATTATCCATTGCACAAACACGATGTCCTTTTTCGAGCAATTTGTCGGCTAAATGGGAACCGATAAATCCAGCACCTCCCGTGATCAATACGTTCATATATCAGCCTCGCAGTCATTGTTAAACATCTAATGTGAATGGTGCCGCAGGGATTTGACCATAGAGCGCACCAGAAATTCCACAGCGTTTTTGGGAATGTCCGACAATTATCGCACGATTTCGAGATCAAGTCTATAGGGCGAGGGCCCGATTCCAGATCGGGCGAAGCCCCGATTTTACAGCGCCGAATGAAAACCGATTGACGGTCGCATCAGGCCTTTTGGCGCTGATAGAAGACAGACCATTTATCGATCTGTCAAAGCGATCAGAGACGGTAGAGGGCTATAAATACGATTTCATGTTGGTTGTCGCGAATGCCTTCTTGATGATTCAGATTCCGAATGTGTGAGAAGGTATATCGCCCTTCCACGAGAAAAGTGCCAACGGCGTGGTACTGCCCTTCCACAGAAAAGGCATGTGTAGATTCTGTTGTTCCCGATAGAAACTCCCACTGATCATCGGAAGGCGCATCCGCCGGATGAGGTTTTGTCACATCTCCCTCCCCGTGACGCTCCAGTTCGTAGGTCAACGCCGCTGATAGCGTGTCCGTCAACCAATACTTAAAGTTAATCCAGAGATCATCTGCATCGGATCCAATTTCGTGGCCAATCAATCGATCAAAATGAGTGTAGGCGTTAATTGGGCGGATATGCGTATAGGAAAACTGATTGATAAACGTGTATTCGATTCTGAAATCGGCGTTATCGATTGATAGGAGATCTATCAGATGAATCCCCAGTTGGAGACCAAACTTGCTCCCCCAGTTCCGATAGCTGTTTAACCCATATCGGGGTTGAAAATCATCGATCATCAGTTCGCCGTAGAGCGCGAGATTCCGTAATATTCGTAATTCCAGATCGCCACTAATCAAGACGTTGCCAACGCTTGTTTCCCTTTCGCCGAGGAACCCCCCTCCAGAAGGTTCGGTAACGGTGTAGACCGAAAAGGGGTTGAGGAGACGAAGCTCAAAGGCACCTTCGCCAATCACCACGGATTCAGCAATCCCCAGATTCCCCTTATCCCACAAGTTGAAATCTAATCGGTGTGCCGAGAGCACTTTATTCCCAACGGGGCTTTCGGCAATCGCTGTGAGGGCGTTAAAACCAATTTTGCCGTATTGTGCCTGAATTTGAATCATGTCCATCGGAAGTGCATTTGCCGAAAGAAGCAGGTTGCCCCGTCTTCCCGGTCCCCAACTCACATTATCCCTCCCAATCAGTAAATCAAACCAGGGCAACTTAAACTTTGCGTAGGCCGGGACGAGCCCGGCAGTGGTGAATCCCGCCTTTCCACCTTGCTTGTTTTCTACTTCAACACGTACGGTATCTTCTAAAATCGTGTTGGTAATGAGATAGAAACGTAAATCTGTCAAGAATACGAAATCATCACGGACGCTCCCACTGACAATCGGACGGATCTGCTGGGCAAATTCCGTTCCCGATGGTTCTGCGGGCTTGGTGCGGTGTGTGGTCAGCTCACCCAATTCAAGATTGAGATCAAAACGGTATTCATTCCCTTTCGCTTGTAATAAAGGAGATTCGTTTGAAAGGAATCGGGTTAATCGATTAAGACGTTCTCGTTCGATCTCTGTGAGTGGAAAATCTCCTTGACGCAACTGATCGAGAATCTTGGCAACGTCGCCCTGTGAGTAGGGACGGCGATTTTTTAGCAATTCCTTTAGTTGATATTTAAGGCTGACCCGATCAATAAACGCATAAACCTCCTGAACCATTGGGTCATCTAAGGGTATATTGAGCAGACTGTGCGCGCCGGTGGCGGCGTCAGAAAATATACACAACAGGAATAACCAAATGATTGGGTATCGCCAAAGGATGCGCTGGTTCAGCGAAGGAAGGCCTCGCATAGCCGGGCCTGGTAGATGGGTCGGTTTTAATCCAATGGTCATTGACGTGCTTTTGCCTCGATAGTGACCATACTCCACGTTTCACTGCCCATCAACAAATCGGTGAAAATTCCCCCCGAACAACGCCGCCACATCGCGCTCAATCTCTGCCTCCGTCAATCCCCAGCCGGAGTCGAGAAGATCTTGGTACTTGTCCGCCAGAACGTCCGCGATGATCTGCCGCGAATGTTTCCATTTGTAGACAAGCTGATCCAGGATGCGCGCATCCGAATGTTGCGGAATCACGCTTAGCCCAAGCAGCTCGATTCGTTCACGGGTGATTTCGTCGATGATGCTTGGGTTGTTCATGAACCACCAGCAACCGAAGACCATCAGATTGCGGAATTTCCTTGCGAGGACACATAGTTCATGCTGATTTTCTCGTGAGAGCAGGGTCACCAGAAATCTGTTGTTTGGATGTTCGCGCAGCAGATTTTCCAGGCTCGTCAGATCCGCTTTGCCCATCCCGTCCCCCGCTAATCTTAATCGCGGGTTGACCGCCCTTCTGACACCGATCATCAGCGCAAAAGGAATGTTGAATTCCCGCGAAACCGGTAGTACACATGCCTGAATGATTTTGCCTCGCGCCGAATCGTCGGGAAATTGGAAGTCCGGCGGCAGGGAAACCGCCATGTACTTCGGCTGCATCCGCTGAATCCAGTCTTCGATAAACCGGCGAATCTCCTTCAACGCGGTTTCGGAGAGCGACCCATCTACGTTATAGCCGAACGCGGTCAACTGCTGACATCCTGTTTCCGGATATGTATTCAGCAACGCATCCAGCCGCAACGCCGCATGAAACCGGGGGTCGCCGGTCATTTCTGAAAGCCACACCGGGCGCTCGGCTGGATCGAAAGGATCATTGGTCATGACTACCTCTTTGACCTGCGCGAGCGCGAAGACCACGTCGATGTAGTCCTCAACCTTCATGCTGGCAAAATAGTCCCGATAGCTTTGCAGATCTCGGGATTTCACATCGAGACCAAGTTCGTTCAGCGTTGTCACGATCCCCCGGCACGCCTCGCTAATTGGCGAATTCTCGATAAACAGGGTTTGCCAGATAAGATCGGCTTGTTCCGTTTTGGTCAGCGCCCAATACTGCTCGTAGGAAATCTGCGTCTTTCTGAATGTCTCGGCAATGAGATAGTGGTACGTGATCAGATCATCGATGCCCCACAGGAGCAGTGTTCCAAAAGCCGGGCTAAAAAGATGCGTATGAATATCTGTCACCTCTTGGGAGTGCACAGCTTTAACAACGGTCGCTTTCAGGCTTTGTGAACTGATAATTGTTCCATTCATAGCGGTCCTCAGTCTGAATCCATTCGTAGGTAAGACAGATCGAGTCAACGACACTCCGGAAAAAGCCTTGACACCGACGCCATACGTTTGATATATTCATTTGGTCTGGCTCAAACTGGAAATCGTCTGTTTGAAGGGCATAGATGGGACGTACAACGCATTTCGCTCAAAGCACGCTTCGGGAGTATTGTACAGCCCGTGCCTACCTCTGTCAATGAGAAAATCCCTTCATGAGCCTTGCTAGAGGAGACTCGGTTCGGCATGGCATTGAATTTCGAGACCTATGGCAGAACAAGCACCCTATACCACAATGCAGGTTGGAGATTGGGAATACGGATTGCCTCGCTATATGCGCGCGGTGCTGGAGATCGCTGGACTCGCGGACGGAGATTATACAATCGATGAGTTCATCGAGAAGATAAATCGGGTTGCACACGATCCGGGGCGTGACGGCGAAATTGCTTTGTTTGTCAATGTTGCGAAGCTGTTGTTCGTCGAATTTGCCAGGATGGCTGAGCCCAATGAGCAGATTGGGTTAGCAAATATTCAGTATGCCGCCGAGGCGGAAGACGCAGGAGAGAAGATTGACCTTGTGGATAGGGCGCTCCCAGAGCCCCAAATCACGCACCCATAGAAAGAGATATATAAGGATACGGGGATGCGGGGCTGAAGCGGCGCGTCTCGGCATCAGTTTCCTGGCAATCATGCTTGCCTTATTTGTTGTATCAGCCGCGATCGCGGCACCTTTTCCGCCTCGAACTCACAAAATTGCTCCCTCGATCAGTCTGGAGGCTGCTGACGAAGCACAACCCATTTGGGTACTTTTCACTGACAAAGGGCATCGGACGGCATCCGAGCTCCAGGAGGCATTGGATCGGTATCAAGCACAGATGTCAGATCGGGTGAGACATCGCCGCAGGTACCGGGCGCATCTGAGTCGTCCTGACTTTACGGATGCGCCACTCGCTTCCAGTTATGTTGATGCAGTTCTGCAAGTCGGTGGCAGGCTGCGCCGTAAAAGTCGTTGGCTCAATGGCATTAGTCTGGAAGCAACCTCGGTGGAAATCCGCGCCATTGCCCGCCTACCGTTTGTCCGGGGCATTGACCCGATTAAGCGTTACACGGAGACTTTTGAACGACCATCCGGTGATTCGGAATCGTCATCGCCCCGCGCGCCTTCTACCGTTGAGCAATTGGACTATGGGGTTGCCAGTCGACAAATTACGCAGATCCAAGCGGACTTTTTGCACCAAGAAGGTTTTGTCGGAGAAGGGATGGTCATTGGTCTACTCGATACAGGATTCAGCCTTGACCACACGGCACTCCAGCGTGTGGACGTGATCGCGCAGTACGATTTTGTCGACGACGATGCGAATACCGCGGATGAAGTGGGGCAAGATGATCCGGATCAGGATGACCACGGCTCAGTTGTACTGGGAATCCTCGCCGGCAACGCGCCGGGACAACTGATGGGTATCGCGTATCGGGCAAGCTATCTCCTCGGCAAAACGGAGAAGGTCTCTGAAAACGGCCGTGAATTTGAGCGGCAGATCGAAGAAGATTGGTGGATCGAGGGCCTGGAATGGCTTGAGGAAATGGGCGCGGATGTGGTCAGCAGCTCACTCGGCTATTCCGTATGGTACCGTTTCAAGGACCTCGATGGAAAAACCTCAAAACTCACAGTCGCCGCAAACCTCGCCGTCCAAAAAGGGATGCCGGTGCTCATCGCCGCCGGGAATCTCGGCGCACAGCCGCCCGGCGATCTCGGGTTGCCGGGGCGAATCAATGTGCCTGCGGACGGATTTGATGTGCTTGCAGTCGGCGCCGTAAATGGCAGCGGCAGGGCCAGCCAGTTTAGTGCGCATGGGCCCACCTTCGACGGACGGATTAAACCGGATCTGATGGCGATGGGTGAGGGCGTCACGAGCATCAATACATTGACACGCAGTAGCTACTC
Source organism: Candidatus Poribacteria bacterium (assembly GCA_027296925.1). Classification (GTDB taxonomy): domain Bacteria; phylum Poribacteria; class WGA-4E; order WGA-4E; family PCPOR2b; genus JAPUIP01. Next base: position 6,126 of record JAPUIP010000270.1, read on the forward strand.
CAGTCGCCACCGTGGAACGTCAGTTTCCACCCCGCTGGCTGCGGGCGTTGTGACGTTGTTACTACAAGCTTTTCCTCTTGCGACAGCGCAAGATATTGTCAACGTGCTTCGTGAAACTGCGTCCCAAGCGGACAAACCAAATAACACATTCGGTTATGGAATTATTCGCGCCAGACGTGCTTATGAAGCGCTGCTCGATCAATTTGGACACACAGGGCTGCCCACCCCGGTTGCAGTTGAACCGCAGCCCAAGAGTTTGTCGATTCTTTTCGGAGAACTGAAGCGCGGCACGCTTTTTCAGAACTACCCGAATCCATTCAACGCGGAAACGTGGATACCCTTTGAGCTCGCATTTCCCAGCCGAGTCACGATTCGCATCTATGACCTGCAAGGGCAGATGATAAGCGTCCTTGAACTCGGCGACCTCCCGGTTGGGAATTATACCTCCAAACAACGCGCCGCATATTGGAATGGACGCAATCTCCACGGCGAACACACGGCAAGCGGCAGCTATTTTTACGTCCTGGAACTTCTGGGGGAAACCTACACACGGAAGATGATTTTGTTGGAATGAGGAGGGATTTTCGTCATGTAGTCAACCAGAGCCACCTTGCATTCCGGTGGTGCGAGACGGACCGTCTGACCGAAATGTGTAGCCACTTTTTAGTTGGCAAGGGACAGTTTTTGGGTTATAATTGATCTAAGTGAACCTGCCCTACAGACAATGGCAAAAAGCTAATAACATGAAATCCATGTGTACGAAGTTATCACGCCAAAAAGAGGAGACATCACAATGGGATTTTTTAACCGCATATCCACTATATTTAAAGCCAATGTGAATGACGCATTGGATAAGGCTGAAGATCCAGAAAAGATGCTGAATCAGATTACCACTGAGATGCAGGAGCAACTGGTGACGGTCAAACAACAGGTTGCTGCCTCGATTGCCAACGAGAAGCGGCTCCAAAGGGACTACGAAAAAGAGCAGGAGCAAGCAGATGGTTGGGAACAGAAGGCGACCATAGCCTTGCAGAGGGATAACGAAGACCTCGCCAGGCAGGCGCTTGCGCGTCGTAATGAGCATCGAGATATCGCCAACGGCTATAAGGAACAATGGGAGAAGCAGAGACAGGCTGTTGAAACGCTCAAGGAAAATCTTCGAATCCTTGAACGGAAGATTGAGGAAGCCCGGCGTAAGAAAGACTTGCTAATCGCTCGGCAAAAGCGTGCGAAGGCTCAAAAGATGATTCATGAGACGATGGCGGGCATGAAGGACAACAGCGCCTTTGCAAGCTTTGAGCGGATGGAAGCAAAAGTCGGAGACATGGAAGCTCGCGCGGATGCCGCAGCAGAGATGGCTGAAATGAGCCGTGATCCGCTTGAGGATGAATTCGCCGCCCTCGAAACCGGGAGTGTAGATGACGATTTGGCAGCCCTGAAAGCCAAAGTCAGTGGAAGCGGCAATGCCTAAAATGGCAAACGGACATGTCCGGAGATTGCGGCGGAGCCTTCCGCTCGTCATATAAAAGGAGGAGACCAATGTCAGAGTTAAGGACGCAAGCAGATATCATTGTATATCTGGCTGAGCAGGGGTATAGCGTCACCCAAGAGGGCAGTATCCTGATCATTCAAGACGAGGACGAACTGAATATTTTTGCCGTAGTTAATGAAAACCAGATCGAGTTTATGATCGATCTGTGTAGCGTGAATGCGCTCGATACCACCAAACTTGAGGAGATCTACGAAAACATCCTTGACCAAAACACGGAAATCCTTCCATCCTGTTTCGGAATTGACTCCAATGACCCGGCTGACAAGCGCATCGTGTTGGTTGATAGCCTCGCAACGGAGAATCTGGATGCGAATGAACTGCTGCTCTCCTTGGATTCCCTCTCCGTCAATGTTGTAACTGCTCACGAATTACTACTGCCCTATCTCAAGCAGTCGGCTTCGTAATTCAAATGGGATTGAGATGACCTGTTACATCATGCCGAAATGATGAAAGGTTCCTATGAAAATCTATATTCTCACCGATTTGGAAGGGGCGGCCATGGTGTCCCGGTTCAGTCAAACTCGTGAGGAGGGGCCATCAAAGCAGACAGCGATGAAACTCCTGACATGGGAAGTAAACGCCGCTGTTGATGGCATCCTGGACGTCGATCCGGACGCCGAGGTTGTGGTTTGGGATGGACACGGTAGCGGTGGGCTTGATGTGTTAGAATTTCATTCGGAAGCAAAGTTGATCACGAGGGGCCCAATCCGTCCCCCTTACTACCTCGATGAGACCTATGACGCCCTCTTTTTCGTTGGACAGCATGCAATGGCAGGCACGCCAAATGCGCCGCTGAGCCATACCTACTCATCAAGGTCGGTCGAATACTACAAGCTCAACGGGATGCGAATCGGGGAATTTGGTTGCCGTGCGGTGATGGCAGGTAGCTTCGATGTCCCAACGGTATTCATTTCAGGAGACGATAAGGCAGTCGCCGAGGCAAAGGAACTGGTTCCGAAAATCTACAGCGTCGAAACCAAACAGGGACTCGGACAGGAACTTGCCTTGCATTTGTCCCCACAGAAATCGCGGGAGGCCATCCGAAAAACAGCCGCCGAGGCGTGCCGACATATCGATCAGATTCAGCCGCTGAAAATCGATCCGCCCTACGAGCAGGAGATTCGTGCGCTTGAGGGGCAATCGATTGAGGGGTATTTACGGCGAGGCGCTGTGAAGATTGATGACCGGACGGTTGTGAAGCGCAGCGATACGATATGTGAGCTTTTCATTTAGTGGGAATGAGTGAATTAGAACGGTATAGAAAAAAGGGACAGAACGCAGCAGGATAAACCTTCACTGTGTGTTGAGGCCTACCCCCCCTGTGTGCGCACTGTCCCATAGTTGCGCGATTAACGCGCAATTTCTCCGCAGCTTCCACAATAAGCAATTCTTATGCCATTTATATCATGGACCCGAAATTTACCGACGAGGCGTGAAACCGCGGCGCTTACTGGCCAGCGGAGAGTGAAACAGAGAGAAGCGTTACCAGGTTACTGTTTAGAGAAGCCCCAATCCCAGCTTGTTTGATTCAGCGATGTATACGCCGTATTATACAAATATACACACTTGTTGGCTTGACGACCTAATATGCAGGCGGCGTATAGTTCGTCAGGAAAAAGAGGTCCGACCGTCCTACGTTGTAAATGTGGTGGCGGGTTTTAGCGGGAACGGTCGCAATCATGCCTGCCTTGAGCTGAAGCTTCTGCTCGGCCACCTGAACTTCAGCCTCTCCCTCAATGACATAAACGATCTGATTACCCTCATGAATGTCCTCCGGGCCAGAGTCACCCTGGGGTTTAATTGTCATCACGCCGATCTGGGAGAGCGGCGTTTGTTGTAAGATCCGAAAAAAATGTCCTTTGAACTGTTGAATGTCAATGGGGTTCATTACCTATCTCACCCTCCTTTTTTCCTTCCGATGTTGTGGCGCCGTCTTTGCCCGTTTCTCGACCTGACCCCACACCGCGTCAACAGGTAGCTTCTTCGTACATTCCCAGCCAATCTTGCATTTATGGGCGCTGCATGGCCAGCACGGCATGTCCCGTCTGACAAGGGTCGCCTCGTCGCTCAGCGGCTTCCAGGCGACATGATCGGTGGGACCAAAGATGGCGACGGTCGGTACGTCTAGCGCGGCGGCGATGTGCATCGGTCCTGAATCGTTGCACACGAAGAGATTACAGACGTTGATCAGCGCAGCCAGTTCGCGGATCGATTTTGGGGCGAAGGCGATTGAATCGGCCCGCATGGCTTTTTGGAGATTGCGTTCCAATTCGGCTTCTTCAGGTCCTCGGAGAATCAAGACCTTTGCTCCATGCTCGTTTACGAGCGTGTCCGCAACCCGGGCATAATTTCGTTCGGGCCACCGTTTGTCAAATGAACTTCCACCGGGATGGATGCCGACCAGGAAATCCTGCGGTGCGATTCCCCAAGCCGCCAATTGCCCCTTCGCCTTTGCGAGCTCATCGTCCAACAGATTGAGCACCAACCGCCGGTGTCCCTTCCCTTCACAGACCAATCGCACCAGATCGAAATTCCGATCGACTTCGTGGACATGCCCTTTCTCGTACATCCCCCGCCAGGTGTGCGTCAAGGTACATTTGAAACGCTTGTGATACCGACCCAACCGATATGGCGCGCCCGACAGGAACGCGACAAAATTCGGCCACGAAGCCGTGCGCATCGCAACGACCAGATCATACTTCTCGCGTCGCAGGCTGCGGTAAAACCGAAATCGAGCCCACAGGCGTCGATGTTCGCCCTCCCGGTCGAAGACTCGGATGCGGTCCACATCCGGGTTGCCAATCAGGATGGGCGCGTTCAAGGGTTGGGCAAGCACGGTAATCTCCGCATCGGGGTAGTTCTGACGGAGTAGTGCAATGGCGGGGGTTGAATTCAGCAGATCGCCGATGCCATCGTTGCGGATGATTAAGATTTTACGGATATTGGGAAGCCGACGACTGGACACGCTTTTCCCTCACAATGAACGCAATACGACAAGGTCGATGATTTATGCGGATGTCCCATGCAATTCTATTTCATTCGTATTTCATCGGCGGATGCTGGAGATGAAAATCCGTCGTATTCTGGTAAGCCCTGGCAACAGCCAGCACGTCCGCTTCTGCGTAAAGCCGCCCGGTGAAAGTAATGCTGTGAGTTCGTGTCCCTTCCGTAGGACAGCCGTTCGGGACCACAACCGCCGGATGGCCCGTCAGATTGGTTAACGCAGAATTTTGTCCGTTTTCTGTGGGATGCACATAGACATCAATATCAGTCATTAATTCGGCCATCGCGCCCATAACCTGTGTGCGCACGCGGTTGGCCTGGATGTATTCGACCGCCGGGATGAGGCGCGCTTGCCGAAAGGAGTTCGGCCAGGCACTGCTATCCTGACGCACAAGCAGGTCATCCTGATTGCTTCGAGTCAGTTCGTCAAAGGCGGCGGCTGCTTCCGCGACCAAAATGAACCCGATTGCTTCAACCGGATAGTTCGGCAACGCGATAGGAATCAGGTCAGCACCGAGGGATGCCAGCACCTCCAGGGTCTGATCATCGTAGGCTTTATCCTCGCGCTCGGCGTCAAAGGCGCTTTTTACATATCCAATTCGCAAGTCGCTCACCGTCACATTGGGATTCCAATTGAAAGGGAGGTCTACGACGGTTTTGTCTTTGCCATCGGGCCCGTAGATGGTGTTGAAGACAATCGCGCAATCCTCCACGGATCGGCAGATTGGCCCAATTTTGTCCATGCTCCAGCTCAGTGCCATGGCCCCGTAGCGACTGACTCGCCCAAACGTCGGACGTAATCCGGTCACACCGCAGCGGTTGGACGGCGAGACGATTGACCCTCGGGTTTCTGAACCGATGGAAAAGCCCACCAGTCCCGCTGCCGTGGCCGCCGCTGGTCCGGCGGAAGAACCACTGGAGCCCATCTCGATATTCCACGGGCTCTTCGTCTGCCCGTCGAACCAAACGTCACCCATAGCCAACGCCCCTGTGGTCAGCTTCGCGACGAGCACTGCCCCCGCTTCTTCGAGTCGTTGAACGACAGTTGCGTCGGTATCGATGACCTGATCCTTGTAGGGCATTGCGCCCCAGGTTGTGGGTATACCACGGGTGGCCAGCAGGTCTTTGGCGCCCCACGGAATGCCGTGCAGTGGGCCTCGATAATTCCCGCTTGCGATCTCTGCATCCGCCTGTTTTGCCTGATTCAGCGCGAGTTCTTCGGTCAACGTCACCACACACCGGAGCACCGGATCATATCGCTTTAACCGCTTCAGATACATCTCCGTCAACTCAACTGCGCTCACCTGCCGCGATCGAATCAGTTCGGCCAGGTGAGTAACCGGGTAGAAGGCGAGCTCTTCCAGGTTCGCCGGTCTCTCCGGCATTGGCACTTCACTCATTTGGAACGGGCGTTTTTCCTGAGTAAAGGTCATGTCCGGAAGGCGCGGATCGAATGAGAGTGCCGGCGCAACGCTGTTATCCAACTGAACGGCGCGTAGCTTCTCGTACTCCGACAGCCGCTGATTCAACCCTTGAAGCATCAATTCTCGTTCGGCATCGGTGAAGGTGAGCCCAATGACGTTTTCGACAGCCGCGATCATCTCTTCCGTGATTTCCTGTTTTTCCTGGACTGTATCGGTCATTGACTTTTTCTCCCATTATTTTCAGGTGTATGGACGTATGCGAGGCCAATGGATTAATCATAGCACAATTGGGGCTGCCGATCCAATGAAAAAATAACCACCCCACATTTCTGATGAAAAACAAGCCTATTTGTGCTAAGATATAGCCGTGAAGGAGAGGATTCGAGAAAATCCGGCAGCGTTATGAAGCAGCGAAAAAGCAGGGCGACATCTGAAAAATTCTACCCAAATGCATCTAGACCGACAGATTAAAGAGCGTTTTGAGTTTCTGATCTACCTGCTGTTGCAGATTCGCCGAAAGGATGCCAAGTTCGCGCAGGATGATGGAAGTTGGAATCGTCATCAATCGATGCAGACGAAGAGTGGAAGATACACGGTGCCCTGTCTTCGCAAAGTCAGGGTGTTGCGCGTCAATAACAAGATCGCTTGTCAGGAGTGGGTCAGCGATGCGGCTTGTGATAAACCCGAAAACAACATGGCGATGCGGCCCAATCGGATTGGTCAGACAGATGGCAGGTCTGACTTTGGCAGCAGATAGATCATCGAATGGAAAAGGTACAAGAACAATCTTACCCTTCGTCATGAAATGGTTTCCCGTCGTTCAAGGTGTAAATATCTTCCTCTGCATCTTTCAAAAGATCGAATACAGGATTTGTTGATGCCGCTTTTAACCATTCAGTTTCATCAAATTCTTCATCATTTTCTTGGGGAACCAGGATAATCACCCGAACGCGAGTCGCAATATCAACCGGTACGGGATTATCCAGCCGAAGGAGGCGCGAGTCGTCAATGATTCCTGTCGTTTCGATAGCGCGTGCTGTTGTAGCCATTCGATCTCCTTTCATAGACTAACAATTGGATCTGTGATAAGTTAGGAAATGCTTGAAACTATCTGCAATCGGACTCTATTTTAACACGTTGTTGAATGGTTTTCCACTGAGTTTGAGACGTTTTACACCTCACGTATCACTTCTGTCATTTCTGAAGGACAATTACGAATGAATCTATATCTCCGCTTACTGCGCTATGTGATCCCTTACTGGAAAAGCACGGCGATTTCGTTGATAGCCATGCTCGTTGTGTCCGTTGGCAACCTACTCCCAACATGGATCGGCGGAATTGTGGTGATTGATCAGGTCATCGGACAGAGGAATCTGAGTCTATTGCACCGGGTCGCGTTCCTGCTGATCGGCATCCATCTGGTCAAGAGCGTTGGGGTCATGCTCGCTGAATGGCTGTCCCACGAGATCGCCGAAAAGGTCATCTACGACATGCGGACACAGATCTATAGCCACTTGCAGAAACTCTCGTTCCGCTTTCACAAGGACAACAGCACGGGCGATCTGATGTCGCGTGTAGTGAACGACATCGACGCGATGCGGGATATGCTTGCACATACCATCCATATAATCATCGTGCAGACATTGACTTTCAGTGGAATCGCCATCGTGCTGTTTCTCATGAACTGGCGAATGGCGGTGCTGACACTTTTTCCGCTGCCGATTTTGGGCGTTCTCATCTTTCGCTTTGGGGTGAAGTTGCGGCGGATCTCTCGCGACGTCCGCGCCAAACTCGCGGATATCAACGCTCGTTTGCAGGACAACCTCTCCGGCATTTTCGAGATTCAGGCGTTTGCGCGTGAGCCTTATGAAGAGAAGCGGTTTACCTCCAAGTGCGCCGATTACCGCAATTCAATCATCCGTGGCGTGCGCTTATGGGCAAGGCTCAATCCCGCGGTTCAGTTTGCTCTCGGTGCCAGTTGGACGGTCATTTTGTGGTATGGCGGTTGGCAGATGATCACCGGCGGAAGCGATATGACGATCGGGCAACTGTTCGTATTCCTCGGCTACCTAGGGCGGCTTTTTATGCCGATTGATATGGCCAGCCATGAGAACGAGCGTTTGCAGAAAGCCCTCGCCGCCGGCGAACGGATGATGGAACTGCTGGACACGGAGCCTGAGATCAGAGACATCCCACACGCCTGGACTGGAAAGGTCAAAGGCGAAATCCGCTTTGAAAACGTCTCTTTCAAGTACACGGACGAAGAGGTGTTGACAGATGTCGCGCTCAAGATTCGTCCGGGAGAGACGATTGCCTTCGTGGGCCCCAGCGGCGTTGGCAAAACCACGCTTGTTGGGCTTGTGCCGAGATTCTACGATGTGACGAGCGGACGGGTGTGCATCGATGATGTCGATGTACGGGAGTGGCAAACTCAAGCCCTGCGGGGGCAGATTGGACTCGTTCCACAGGAGACATTTCTGTTCAACGGGACAGTCGGAGAGAACATCACCTACGGCAAGCTCAACGCAACGGGAGCCGAAATCGAGGCGGCGGCAAAAGCGGCGAACATCTACGACTTCATCATGAGCCTGCCGGACCGTTTTGACACCCTTGTTGGTGAGCGTGGCATGCGGCTATCCGGAGGACAGAAGCAGCGAATTTCGATTGCGCGTGCCATTCTGAAAGATCCGCCGATTCTCATTCTAGACGAAGCGACGTCCTCTGTCGATACGGAGTCAGAACGGTTGATTCAGCAGAGCTTGATGAACCTGCTACAAGGCCGAACGACGCTGACCATCGCGCACCGACTCGCGACCATCAAATTCGCAGACCGAATCGCAGTGCTAAAGGACAATCAGATTGTGGAGCTCGGAACGCATGTTGAACTCCTGTCGCAAGGCGGATTGTACACACGGCTTTATGCCGCGCAGTTTGGGGAAGAACCGTTTTGAATTGTTGACACGTTTTGGGCTTCGTGATATAGTTACTTCATAACTCACCTTTAAGGAGCATGTGACATGCAATCTTTTCTCGATTCGACAAGCATTGTGGACAACGGACCTGAACTGCGAAACCGTGTCAAGCAAGACGGGTACCTGTTCATTCGCGGACTGTTGCCCACCGATATGTTGGAAAGCCTGCGGATGCAGTGGCTTGAAATTGCGCGTCAGGCGGGCTGGGTCAAAACCGACGCACCTTTGGAAGATGCCATTGTGGATTTGAACGGATTTTGCGTCGAGCCGGAACCGAGGTACATGCAGGTGTACCACAACATGTACAAGCTGCCAGAGTTTCACGCGCTTCAACATCACCCAAACCTGATCGGGCTGTTTGAGCGGATGCTGGATGAGCCCGTCATGCCCCATCCACGCATCATCGGCCGGACAATCTTTCCGCAGCGGGAAGCGTTCACCACCCCACCGCATCAGGACTTCATCCCCATCCAGGGCACGGCTGAGACCTACACCGCCTGGATTCCGTTAACCGACGTGCCGCCGGAGTTGGGCGGACTTCAAGTTGCGGCCGGTTCGCATCGTCACGGTGTCTACGATTTCCGCCCGGCGTTGGGAGCGGGGGGGACGGAGGTAATTGACCCGTTGGAAGGCGCCTGGGTAAACAATCCGTTCCGGCAAGGAGATGTGCTCATTTTTCACAGCATGATTGTGCACAAGGGTTTGCCGAACACGGCCGACTGGCTCCGCATGTCCATCGACAGCAGGTACCAGAAAATCAGCGATCCGGTTGCGCCGGGCAGCCTCCAACCGCACAGTCAGCCGAGCACGTGGGAGGAGATTTATGTGGATTGGCCGCCCAATGGCTTGCAGCACTACTGGCACAAGTGGGCTCTGGAGGTCAAGGCGTACGACAACCGCTACCACGAAAAACGGGATCGCCTGGCACTTGAGATGGCCGCCAACGGTGACCCTCGCGCGTTTTCGGCGCTCCAGCGAATTATCGCCCGCGACACGGATGCGGCGAAACGCAAAAAAGCGGCAGATCTGCTTGCCATGCTTGAAGAGCCGAGATAGGAGGTCATAAGCGATGACGGACTACCGTTTCAAAATTGGGATAGACCTTCAAATGACGGGGTTGCCCTTTGCCGAGGCGCTCGCTCTTGCAGAGGAGCTCGGTGCGGCGTATGGATGGTTTGGTGACCTTCACTGGGCAATCAATGGTGAAATCACAGACCCCGTGGTCGATGAAATTGGCGAGCGCGCTGCCCGACATGGGGTCAGCCTATTTATGATCGGCGCCGGCGGCGCCTTTAGCAAACTCCACCTGGCCGATCTGCAATTGGAGACACTACAAGATCATCCGGCGTTTCAGGAGGACTTCAACCGTCTCACTCAGACGATGCAAGCCGCCAGACGAATTGGTGTGGATTCGGTCTTGGCTTACACGTTCGCCTGGCCTGGCGAATACACCGCCGGCAAACCCACCTGGCCGATGCGGTGGTTGACCCGGGGCGGGGTCATCGCCGATGTTGACATGGAGAAATTGGTCAAAGTGTTCTCGCTCGTGGCGGAACAGGCGGAGCAGCACAACATCGACGTCGTTCTCGGAAACCTTCCCTGGCATTACACCAACACGACCCGCCACTGTCGTGACTTAGTTGAGCGAGTCGGTTCCAGGCGAATCAAGATCATGTGGCACCCGTCCGACAACCGGACCGCCGGTGAGTCGGATTCGGCAACCGCAGGCTTCATCAACGTCCGTCCCTATCTCCATTCGCTTCATGTGAAGGACCTGCGCGTCATTGACGGGCTGAAGCTCAAGTTCGAGTACTGCCCCATCGGCGAAGGGGATGTCGACTACCCGACGGTGCTGCGAAATCTGCGTGACCACCGGTGCGATGCGGTTATTGCTGTTGCCACCCACTTCCTGCCACCAAGCGGTTCCGGTGCAGACGCGATGCGGATCAACTTCGCCAATCTCAAGCCGCTCATCAACCTGGTCGAGGCGGGGGGATAAGGGGGATATGATGGCCAAGCAACTGAACATCTGCTGCTCCGTCGCAAGCCCCAACACGTTTACCCAGACACTGCGGCTGATAGCGTCGGGAAAAGTTCAAGTCGAACCTCTGGTGACCCATGTGTTGCCACTGGAGTCGGCGGAAAAAGCATTCGAAATCCAACAGGAAGTGCCCCAGAGCGAATGAGGTCAGGCCAACTTCAGATATTCAATCACAAGGAGAAATTTAGCATGAAAGTCGTCGATGCCGAACGCATTCTTGTCGACGTGCCGTTTACCCCTCGGCAGCAGCAGATCACGCGGCGCACGGTGTACAATTGGTCCATTTTGGAACTGTGTAAGGTCACCACGGATACCGGGCATGTCGGTTGGGGCGAGACCGTCATCCATTACACGTATGCACGGGTGACAGACCAAAGTGTGGAAAGGGTCTTGGGACAGCGCCCCGCCGAATTGATGAACGACGATTCCCTCGGCGCGGGGCTGCAGATGGCACTTTTCGACGTGGTTGGAAAAATCTTGGAGGTGCCGGTTTATCAACTGATTGGCACGAAGGTGCGGGACTGGACGCCGATCTCCTGGTGGTGTAGTCACACCTCGCCAGAAGATTGGGCCGCTGAAGCCAAGGATGCCGTGGAGAAGGGGTATACCAGTTTCAAGAACAAGCCACGCCCGTGGTGGGATATCATCGCTCAGGTGGAGGCGATCCGACAGGTTGTACCGCCGCATTTCAAACTGGATCTGGATCCGAACGCCTCCCTGCAAAACGCCGCCACCGCCATTCCTATCATGAAGCGGTTGGAAAAGTACGATAGTGTCGCCATGTTTGAGACGCCCATACCGCAGGATGATCTACTGGGCAACAAACAGATTCGCCAGGCAATCAACCGCCCCATTGCCATGCATTTTGGGACGCCGCCCTACATCACGGGTATTCGCGAAGGCGTGTGCGATGGGTTTGTCATCGGTGGCGGGAAATCAGCGGTCGTGCGTCAGGGGACACTGAGTGCGGAAGCGAAGATGCCTTTCTGGTTGCAGTTGGTGGGCAATGGTCTGACGACCACCTGGGCGGCTCACCTCGGCGCGGTACTCACTCACGCAAGCTGGCCAACGATTAGCTGTATCAACCTCTACAGTCATCATCTGCTAAAGAAGGAGATCGAAGTGATGGGAGGGTATCAGCAGGTACCAGATGGTCCCGGACTCGGCGTTGAGGTCGACGTGGCGGCGATCGAAAAGTACCGTGTCCCGGCGGAAAAGCTGGACGAATTCGCCAAGAACGGGCAACTCTACATCCATCCCAAACCGCAACTCATCAATACCATCGTCTATCCCGATAACACCTGCATCTACATGGCAGATTTGGATCTGGGTTACTTCAACGGCGGCCACGGGCCCGCCTACGTGGAGGGGTCGCGTGTCGAGTCCTGGCCCAACGACGGCTCCAAAGCGTGGGCAGATCTGTTTGCGCGTGTTCAGAAGCATCCGGTGCGTTCCCGCTGGCAGGAACGATAAATGGATTCGGGGAGCGCGCGGATATTTCTATTCGATTTGTGCCTGATTGAGGATCTGTTCAATCTCTTCCATCGAGGGTAATTCAGCGAGCTCTTTCAGCCCAAACTGTTGCAGAAATTCATCGGTGGTGGCGAACAGAAGCGAACGTCCTGGACCGGGCCTCCGTCCGGCGATACGAACCATCCCCTTTTCGATCAGCGAATTGAGGACACTATCGCTGTTGACACCACGAATCTCTTCGACTTCAGTCCGGGTTACAGGTTGCTTGTAGGCAACGATGGCGAGGGTTTCAAGTGCAGACGGCGAGAGTTTGACGCGCACCCGGCGGGTGTGGAACTTTTCGACCCAACGATGATACTCAGGGCGGGTACAGATCTGAAACCCATTGGCGATTTCAATCAACTGAAAGCTACGATTCGTATCCCGGTACTCGTCGCGCAACTGCATCAGCAGTTGACGAATCTTTCGCGTGGATATGCCATCGAACAACTGGCTGAATTGCTTGAGCGCAGTCGGTTCACTGGCAACGAACAGGACCGCTTCCAGAATGGATTTGATCTCGCCTGGATTCAGATCGGAATCTTGGATGGGAGTGATTGAATCTTCATTCATGAGGGATAACAATGGGGTAGTCGAGAATAGGCGTTAGGCAGCAGGGCATTGGCGAACACCTCACGCCGACTCTATCTCACGTTTCACGATATAGATATCGCCAAAATGTCCCGACTGCACGGCAACGATCTGCTGAAGGCGTGCCAATTCCAAAACCGCTAAGAACGTTACGATCCGCTCAATCTTGCTTGCGAACTCTGAAAAGAGCTCATCGAACCGGACCTGCTCGCCGTTGCTGAGCCGGCGCTTTAGGAACTCCATCTTTTCTTCAACGGTGATCTGTTCTTCCCGAATCTCTTCATAATAGTCGTCGTCCAAAAATGCTTGTCGTTCATTGACAAGTTTGAAGGCGGAGAGGAGATCGAAGAGCGTTGCTTTGATCTGTACATCCCGAAATTCCCCTGCAACTTCATTTGGATTCACAGTTCGCCCATAGATTTGCTCACGTCTTGCCGCATAGAAATCCAATGCTTGGGCAGCTGCCTTAAACTGCTTGTATTCCAAAAGCTGTCTGACCAGTTGTTCTCGATCCTTGAAAGTGTGCGGCTCGTCCAATATAGCTGACGGGAGAATGCTCTGGGATTTGAGATGAAGTAGCGTTGCCGCCATCACCAGAAACTCCGATGCGACATCGAGATCGAGCAGTTCCATGAAATTGAGGTATTCCAGATATTGCTCCGTGATCTCTGCAATCGGAATGTCCGTAATCTCCATCTCGTTCTTTTGGATCAGATGAAGCAGCAGATCTAGAGGCCCCTCAAAGGCATCGAGTTTGATCGCATAAATCGGTTTTAGGGATTGGGCGCTAGCGGGTAAGGGCGAATGGGATGTGGTTTGCATACGTAACCTTATTTTACGACTCAATGGTCATCATAAACTTCACGCCGATGTTTAACAATATGTCGCATGATCTTATGCCAAATTCATCGCGGACCGCACATCCGCCATGGTCTCCTGAGCGACCTTTTCGGCGCGGCTTTGTCCATCAGCGAGGACCTCACGAACCCGATCTGGCTTCGACGCCCATTCAGCGCGTTTTTCGTAAAACGGCGTCAGCGTCGTAATCAGCTTCTGGCTGAGATTCCGCTTGCAGTCAACACACCCAATGGCGGCAGAACGGCAATCCCGGTCAATCTGCGGCACTTCATCAGGATTGTAGACATTGTGATACGCAAAAACGGGACACACATCAGGATTGCCGGGGTCAGTACGACGCACGCGCGCTGGATCGGTTACCATCTGCATAACCTTCTTTTGAGCGGTCTCCGGTGGATCAGCGAGGTCGATGGTATTGTTATAGCTCTTACTCATCTTGCGGCCATCAAGCCCCGGCAACGCAGCGATTTCAGTCAACAGCGGCTGTGGCTCCGGGAAAACTTTGCCGAATAGATGGTTAAACCGGCGGACAATTTCCCGCGAAATCTCAAGGTGCGGCACCTGATCCCCTCCGACGGGCACCACTTCGGCTTTGTAAATAATCACATCTGCCGTCATCAACACCGGGTATTCGAGCAAGCCGGTTGAAGGGCCTTCACGCTGATCCAGATCTTGGATTTTGTCTTTGTACGTTGGACACCGTTCAAGCCAAGACACCGGCGTGACCATTGTGAGGAGCGTCGATAGCTCCGCATGTTCGGGAACGTGAGATTGAACGAAGAGGGTGCTCTTCTCCGGATCGATCCCCGCGCTCAGCCAATCGATGGCGACCTGCAATGTGTATTCGGGAAGATGCGACGTGTCTGTCACATCAGTGAGTGCATGCCAATCCGCGATAAAAGGATAACATTCGTATTTGTCCTGCAAGCTTGCTGTGTTCTTCAGCATCCCTTCGAGGTGCCCAATATGGAGCAGTCCCGTCGGGCGAACCCCACTCACCAATCGCGTTTTTTCCATTGTTACTATTTTCCTTCTAATTCTGATCTGTGATCCAATTTTCTGTGGTCAAATCTTCCAGCCGTTGAAAATGCGAATCATTAGCAACCTCTTCATCCCAAACCGACAAGGGTTCTAATCAGACCGTAAATCCCGTAAACAACAATGCCCATGCCAGAAAAGACAGGGTTCGGAATTCTCAGCAGACCCGGGAGAAAAATGATCGCCATTAAAATCGGCATGCCGTAAGGACGCAGCCTCTCAAATTCTTGAGCCTGCTTCCAGGGGAGAAGACCAAGTACAACGCTGAATCCATCGAGCGGGAACAAAGGAAGCATGTTGAAGGTTGCCAGCCAGAGGCTGATCTGCGCACTGCGAAAGAGTAGGATGCGGCGGATTTGATATTGTGCGGCCGATCCGCTTTGCGGAAACCCAACGGTTTCCTCCAAGATTTTGACGATTCCCAAAATGACAACCGTGCAAATAATATTCATGATTGGACCGGCAGCGGCGATGAACATCAGATCGCGCTTCGGATTTTTTAGGTTGCGTGGATCCACCGGCACAGGCTTTGCCCAACCGAAGAACGCACCTCCGAAGAGTGTGCCAAGCAACGGGAGGATAATTGTACCGAGGGGATCGATATGTGCCGCAGGATTAAACGTCATTCGTCCCTCATCTTCGGCTGTCGAATCACCTAACAGGTTGGCGGATTTCGCATGCCCCCATTCATGAAAGGTGAGTAGAACGATAAATTGAGAAACTGCGATAATTGCAAAAAATGGATCGAATTTCATGTTTTATATTCCAATAATTGGCAAGCTTCCAGTTTGGTCGATACCTTTCCGTCTAATTGTGCTGCGAACACCTTCCACAGCACATCCGCAAACGCTCGGCTCGGTTTCAAACCCAATTGAATGAGATCGTCTCCGGTAATTAACGGTTGAACACCTCTCAGATATATCAAATAATCCTGGATCTTTTCGATGCGCCAATCGGGCTGATTCGGTTGCTTCAGTGTGAAAACGAGCGGTTCCAACGGGTAGGGATTTAACAGTCTATAAACCTCGCTCGGCGTGGACGATGCTGAGAGCGTGTCTAAAACGCTGCACAGTTTGGCCTGTGCAATCAGCTTCTCCCGCAACTGGTTTTCCAACGCCAATCTATCGCTGACAGCTTTAATTGCGCCGCACACCGTGCTCCGCAGCGTCATCCAAAGTATCGCTGCTGTATCGATCTGATCGTTTGGGAGATGCTGCTCTGCCCAATCGATTGCCTGCTGAGCGGCATGCCATCGCGCGTCAAAATGCGGTGAGATGTCCCACTCCGGGTGGACCACACGAAAGAGATCAAATTCGAGCATACGCCGAATGATTCTCGGCACCGTCACTTCCGATAGAATACAGTCAATTTCGTTCCGAACGCGCTGTCCGCTGATCAGATCCAAAACCCCTTGAGCGATCGCCTCCCGAATCCGCTGTTGATCGCCTTCAACGATCCGGAAACGGTAACGCCCTTCATATCGTATTGCCCGGAAGATGCGGGTGGGGTCATCGATGAAGCTTCGATCATGCAGCACACGAATGTGTCCCGCCCGGAGATCGCGCAGCCCATCCGTGCAATCAACGAGCTCGCCAAAGGCGTCGGGATTGAGTCGAATGGCGAGGGCGTTGATTGAGAAATCACGGCGACGCAGATCCGCTTCAATTATACTATATCTCACCGATGGTAACGCACCGGGACGCGCATAAGTTTCGTTGCGCGCGCTGACAAAATCAACCTTCGATCCGTCAGGTCTGATCACTGTCGCTGTCCCAAATGTGCAATGGACTTGAACTTTGCCGCTCCACGCTTCGGCAAGCTGGTCGGCGAAACGCACGGCATCCCCCTCCAACACAATGTCGATGTCCAAATTCTCACGACCGATGAGGAGATCACGGACAAAGCCGCCTACTACATAAACCGATTGAGCGGTTTTTTCCCCGAACTTTCCAATCTCCTGCAGGAGGAACAGGGTTGGCGGTGATATTTTGGAAAAAATCGAAGGCGCTTGCATACGCTGAAAATAAGCAGGGCTAAGCATTCACCGGAAAAATCGGAGTCACAGACGAAGCCGGTATGGCACAGAATCAACGAAGAAACGAATGCGTCGCCCCTACTTCATCCTATCCGTAAAACCGACAACCACATACGTGCCGCTCCGAGGATTCTTTTCCAATTTGATAAACCCGCGTCGCTGGGCATCTTCCAAAAGTTCGCTAAAGGATTTATAACCGTAGAGCGATTCGCTAAAAGAAGGACGTTTGCGCTTCATGGTGTCCTTCACCATTGAAGACCACAAGATTTCGTGATTCTCACGGATGATCGCACGTATAGAACTGAACAGCAGATCGAAGATCTCCCGCAACTCCTTCGGAAGACTGGCTTCCGCCTTCTGATCTGTGGTTACATCCTTTTCGAGTTCCTCTTCGAGGTCCTCGTAGTAGATAAACTCGTCGCAGTTCTCGCTTAGGAGATCAGACGTTGATTCCTTTAGGCCAAGTCCAATGACAGCCTTTCCGTTTTCCTTGAGCTTCGAAACGAGTGGCGCGAAGTCGCTGTCCCCCGAAATAATGACGAACGTATCGATATGCTCCTTTGAGTAGCACAGGTCAATGGCATCAACGCACAGGCGGATGTCTGCTGAATTTTTTCCGCTCTTTCCGCGCCTCGGTATCTCAATGAGCTCGATCCCTGCTTCGTGGAGGGCTTCCCGCTCCTTGAAGAAACGGTGCCAATCGGCGTAAGCGGTTTTGACGACCACTTTCCCTTTTTCAACCAGGCGCCCCAAAACCTTCTGAATGTCAAAATGACCGTTGTTAGGCTTCCTTCCCTTCTTTTTATCATCAAATCCAAGGGCAAGATTTTCAAAATCGATAAAAACGGCAAGCGTTCGCTGTTCTTGCTGTCCTTCATGCATTCATCTCACCTCCTTCCGTGAAACATAATATGTATCGCATACGCTTTCCCCATCGAGCTTCTTTCGATCCTACCTACTGCTTCATGCCCACCAGAAGCATTTTAGCACTATGGTCAGTCAAAGGAGAGGAATCCCAGCCGCCATAGATCTGCTCTACCTGAAACCCACAGGACGACAGCAGATCCACAATCTCGTCCTGCGAATAGATCCGCTTAAAAATGATGAACGCTTCCGCCGCTTCCGCGTCGGTTCTAAAAATCAGATCCCGACAGACCTCTACGGAGCTATCTTCATGAAAGCAGACTTCCCCCAGCGTCAGACCACCGGGCCATGTAGCCCAATTCGTGTCGAAGCGGCCATACCGGCAGTTGAAGGGCTTGTTGTCTAGATCTAAAAAAAGCCGCCCGCCGGGTCGAAGTGCGCGATGGATACTTTGTAGAACAACCGAAGCGACCTCCGGCGCGAAAAGGGAAAATGAATTATAGGCGATCATCGCACTATCAAATTCGTTCTCCCAAGTAAGGTCCGCCGCGTGTCTCACTTCGTAGACAATATCCAAGTCTTGTTCCTCAGCCAGTCGCCTGGCCGTGGAAATGAGACCGGGGGAAACATCAACCCCGGTAATCCGCAGACCGTAATCGGCTGCCAGCAAGAGGGCATGCCGACCATAGCCACACGCTACATCAAGCAGGGAATTTCCAGGCTGTGTCTTCAGCAGATTAACAATGACGCGGGCTTCCTCCGCTGTGGGGAGATCGCCCGTCCACCCTGAAAAATCTGGATCACTGACCCACCGGTTAAAGGCTTCGGAGGTATAGCCCATCGCCTCCCATGTGAGCGGAATCTGCTCGATGGGCAATCGTTGGGCAAGATGATTGTATACGTCCTTCAACGTCATGTGGACTTCTATTCGCGTCGGCGGTGCCTGTGTGGCTAATCGGCCACGTTTTGGGTGTGTGGAGACGGTTGCCAAGCTACCAAAGTGTATCAGAAAGTTGAGTCAGAGGCAAGCGATTTTTCGGCATCGCTGAGTGAAAGGCGCAACGGAACGATGAAGGTGCGTTGCGCTTAAACTGCGCCTGCCCTTCCACACCGCAGGCTGTGAGCTAGAAATTCTTTGCATCTGACAATGAAATATGATAGTATACCGCTGCTATATTATTTACGGTTCAGATCGACATTTTTTAGAAACTTTTATGGACGTTCATCGATAATATACGACGAAGACTTAAGTCCTCTGACTTTTTAACCTGATCAAGTTTCACAACGAATAAACCTCCTTGATCCAATGGGGAATTTGCCTGCTGGCTTGCAGACGAACCGATTCGATGTTTTGGTTGTCTCAACCTTCAGGCATTCCCCCTTTTTTTTTGGGACGGAGATCTTCTTACCTCATTTGGAAGGACATTCTGAGACGAACCGTAGGCCGGTGAGCACTTTGAATGAGACATGAAAAGGGGAAAATACAATGGCAGACGCAAAGATACTGGTTGTTGAAGATGAGCCTACCGTCGCTGAGTTCACGGAAATCCTGTTGGAAACCTTAGGATATACCGTTTCTGCGGTCGTCCCTTCTGGAGAGGAAGCAATTCAAAAAGCAGCCGAGACAAATCCTGACTTAGCGTTGATAGATATGATGTTGGATGGGAATATGGACGGTATCGCAGTCGCCGAACAGATGCGAGATCGTTTTGATATTCCGGTCGTTTATCTGACAGGCCACGCGGATGAGGAGCTATTGCAACGCGCAAAGATCACCGCGCCATTTGGCTATATCCTCAAACCGTTCGAGGAGAGAAGATTACACTTGAACATCGAAATTGCCCTTTACCGGCATGAAATGGAAAAAAAATTCAAAGAGAGCGAACAGTGGCTCTCCACAATCCTCAAAAGTATCGGCGACGCCGTGATTGCCACGGATAAGAATGGGTGCGTCACATTTGTGAATCCCGTTGCCGAAGCATTGACAGGTTGGAGACAGGAAGAGGTCTTTGGTAAAGATTTGGCTGAAGTCCTCAATGTCATTCGTGACGGCACACGTATTCCGATCAAAAACCATATTATGAAGGCCCTGCAGCAGGAAATCGTTGCCGGCCAGACGGAACATATCATCCTCATTGCCAGAGACGGCAGGGAAATCCCCATTGATTACAATGCTACACCCATCAGAGACGGCAAAGAAAACATCACGGGCGTCGTTTTGGCCTTCCGTAATATCACGAAGCGGAAGCAGGTTGAGCAGCGGTTGACGCACACCGCGGAAGCCTTGCGAAATCAGGCCCGAATTTTGCAATCTATTCTTGACAGCATTGGCGATGGCGTCATCGTTGCGCAAAAAAACGGGGAGTTTTTGCTCTTTAACCCGGATGCAGAACGTATTATTGGTATCGGACCAACGGATGTGCCTCCCGACGAATGGGTTGAAGCATACGGCATGTTTCTGCCGGATACGGTGACACCTTTTCCGACAGATGAACATCCACTCATACGGGCAATCCATGGCAAGGCGTCAGATGATGTCGAGATGTTTATACGTAATCCGCAAGTACCAGAGGGTGTCTACATCAGTGTTACCGGCCGCCCCCTACAAGATGAGTCGGGGGTGTTATGGGGCGGCGTTGTCGTTTTCCGCGATATTACTGACCGACAGCGAGCGGAAGAAGCGTTGGCTCAAGCCTACACACAGGGACGCCTAGAGGTGGTCGATGCGATACTCCACAATATTGGTAATGCGATCAACAGTGTAACGATAGGCATCGGGACGATCTACGAAAATCTCGTGAGTAATAAACTGACACGCCGCCTCGTGGCTCTGGCAAATGCCATCAAAGGACATCAAGACGATTTTAGCAGCTACGTCAAGAACGACCCGGAAGGGCCAAAAGTCGCGCCGTTTATTCAGGCACTCGCTCAGGATTTTATCAAACAAGATGAAAAATTAGCGAAAACAGTCAATCGTGTGCAGGATCGGGCAGAACACATCGCTGACATTGTCCGAATGCAAAAGTCGCTTGGCAGACGGAGTGTCTACCGCAAAGATATCGCCCTCAGAAAAACAATCGATGATACCATTACCGTGTTGGGTGATTCCATCAGAGGGAGAGATATTCAGATTCACATCGATTGCGGTAACGCTCCAAAAACGATTCGAACACAGGAGAGTCAATTTCATCAGATGTTGGTCAATCTGGTCAAAAATTCGATTGAAGCCATTGACGAACTTTCTGTATGCGTGGGGCTCAATCAAGTGCCATCGATCAAAATCCGCTGCTATGTTGAATTAGATTCGCTCATCCTTGAAGTGACCGATAATGGTATCGGCATCGAAGCGGACAAATTCGGGGTCATCTTTGGCGGGGATTATACAACGAAGAAATCTGGTAGCGGGCTTGGGCTACATTCGATAGCGACTTTCGTCCAGAGCTGGGGCGGAGAAATTGCCCCAATAAGCGGCGGCATTGGCAAAGGTGTCACCATGCGAGTCAGGCTACCGCTTTCTTCAGTCACCCCATGAAGACATGGTTTCTAACAACGGAGAGGTTTTATGGAATTCAAAGATAGCTGGAACAATCGCGTCCTGATCGTCGATGATCAAGAGGAGATCCACCAGGACTTTGAAGAGATGCTGAAGCCTGGTTTGACAGAGACATCGACGGATGATTTTGCGGGTGCGTTCGCTGCAGAGATCGATGAAAGTTTCCTGCCAGCGTTTGAGTTGCTCCATGCGACAAGCGGAGACGAAGCATACGAAATGGTCAAAGCGGCAATCGAAGCGAAACAGCCAATCGCCGTTGCACATATCGACGTGAGAATGTCGCCGGGCATCGATGGTATCGAAACGACGCGTCGCATCCGAGAAATCGACAAAAATATTGAGATCGCGATCATGACCGCGTACACCGATAAACCGCTCGCTGAGATTGTCCGGGATATGGAATTGCTTCATAAATTGCTCTATATCCGAAAGCCATTCGCGCGTGAGGAAATCCAGCAGATGACGCTTTCTCTGGCAGAGAAATGGAACGTCGAACAGGAATTAGCGGCGAAACGCCGGCAACTTACAGTCAGCAACCGGAGGCTGAAAGCCGTACTGGATTCGACGGGAGATGCCATTGCCATGTTCGATGTCACGGGACATCTGGTGTTTGCAAATCGATGGTATGAAGAGTTCTTCGGATTGACGGAAGCCCAACTCAAGCAGATGTCGCCCGATGCGCTACGGAGGCATATCAAGCGATACTTCCAGGAACCGGACCACTTCGAGGTCACGGAATCATCATTTTTCGCTAATCCGGAGAAAGTGTTTAAGGAAATCATGGAGGTCCGTCTGCCGAAACGCAAGATGCTCTACCGATTCACGGCACCGGTGGCTGACGCTGAAGGTAACGCGATCGGGCGTATTATCGTCTATCGGGATGTTTCCAAAGAGATCGAGATTCGCCAGGTGAAGGCTGAAGTCTCGCGGCTGCGTGCTGAGCTTGAAAGAAAATACGCCTTTGATAATATCATCGGCAGAAGTCAGAAGATGCAAGAGGTGTATGCGCTGATGCAGCAGGCGATCGAAAGCAATATTACGGTCCTCATTCAGGGGGAAAGCGGCACAGGCAAAGAGTTAGTTGCAAAAGCCATCCACTTCAACAGTTCGCGAAAGAAGGGACCATTTGTCGCTGTCAATTGTGCCGCCATTCCGGAGACGCTTATTGAAAGCGAACTTTTTGGACATGAACGCGGCGCTTTCACCGGCGCGACCATGCAGAGAATCGGCAAATTTGAAAGCGCCAATGGCGGAACAATCTTCCTTGATGAAATCGCCGACATGCATCCCTTCCTTCAAGCCAAGCTGTTGCGGGTGCTTCAGGAACGAGAAATCCAGCGTGTTGGCGGGACGGCCACCCTCCCGATCGACGTCCGCGTCATTGCAGCAACGAATAAGGACTTGGAGGCTGCCCTGAAAGTCGGTAAGTTCCGCGAAGACCTTTTCTACCGTATCGCTGCTTTTCCCATTGTGGTGCCACCGCTCAGAGAACGCCGTGAGGATATCCCCCTGTTGGCAGAACATCTGCTCAAAACGCATGTCGACAGCATCGGCAGATCGATTGGCGGAATCTCTACCGAAGCGCTACAACTGTTGATAAACTATGACTGGCCCGGCAATGTTCGAGAGCTTGAGAACGCGATTGAGCGTGCCATGTTATTGGAGACATCAGAGGTGTTACAAGCACGCAATCTGCCAACGCAGATCCGCTCAGTTCACCAGTCATTGCACGTACTTCCATCCCAAAGTCAGGACGCGACGCCTGGCGCCCCGGCTGCAACTGAAATTCTTCCCCTTGAAGAGGTTGAAAAACAGACCCTTGTCCACGCACTGGAAGTAACAGATAATAATATCACAAAAGCGGCTGAAGCGTTGGGCATCAATCGAGTCACCATCCATAGAAAATTGAAGAAATATAATCTGCTCGAAAATAGGTAGAGCACACCCGACTGTCCCAAATTCAGACACATACCTGAACCAATCTGCCCGTCAAAACTTCCTATCCCGAAAGCAACCATACCTCCACCATAGCGAGATACACAGATTGGCGCCTGACTTTCCGCACGACAGACAACCTGTTGCAAAATGTATCACGTTGCAATGTGCAACACCCCTTCCCCACTATTCCTCGCCCTCGCGTCATAACCCAACATCCCACGTTTTTCCTTTCGTTTGCTAATCCTAGTGTCGCATTTTGTAACGACCAAAGCATGCGACGGATATTCGCGCGAAAAAATAGCTCTGTCAAAGGCACGTCATATCTAGGTTCAGCCGATTCGCCTCCATGACGAATTTGGCACGGGGCTTGCTTAACAGAATCGAAACAAAGGGTTAATGAATTCCAAACACATTTCGTGTAACGTTCATTTTCCCGACGATTATTTTCGCGCGTCGAATCGATATTTTAGGCTGACGGACGGCTTTGGCATATTACTGCCCACCATGCGGCATACCATTAGAGGAGTAGCACTTCCTTAATAGCGTCCTTAATCTTTCTCATTCTCACAACCCATATTTCTGAATCCAACGGGGATTTGCCAAACGAATTCGAAGTCAGATTGCGACTTCGCCCCAACTATTCCTGCGATTTGGCATACCCCATTTTTTTTGGGCACTTGCATCCCCCTGCAGACCCATTTGAGCAGCATATCGAAGTCAAAGGCTTATTGGAAAAGCCAGGAGAAGCAACAATGAATTACCCCAGTGAACCCCTAATTCCCTCGCAGCCGATTAACTACATCCATACCCTTCACGAAGCGCTGAAACATCGCGATGAGGAAGTTCCATACTCATATCTCATGGGCGTCTCCGGCGAAGCTTTCCGCTTCTTTTACAACCGCTCAGACCCCGAAGCGGGTATGAACACCTTTTTTCACAACCCCCTACGCGCGACCTGCCGGGCGCTCGGCTTCAAATATGAAGTCCTCTACGATGACACCTATCAAGACGCCTCGAAACGGCTACGAGATAATATTCGTGACGGAAAGCCTTCACTACTTCCATTCCCAGACTCCTGCCCGTTTTTAGTTGCGGACAAACACGCCGAAACCTTTATATGTCAGAACGGTTATCGCTATCAACTCAACGCCCAAGACCTCCAGACGAAGTGGCAGCCGGGGGGTGGCTTCCTTGAGCTCGGTCCGCACGGATACTACCAATTCGTGATCGGCGAACGGGAACGCGAACCTAAGGAACGTGAGGCGGCGCTGGGGACACTACGATGTGCGAGAAAGCTAATGCGTACTCGCCGAAAAATACGCGACTGTGCGATCGGGCTCGCAGCTTATGACGAACTGATCGCACACTTAAACGGCATGCTGAACCGGAAAAGAAAGCTGACCGAGCAAGATGTCTACCAGATTGCAAAGTGGAATGGGCAACCGCTTCTACAATGCATCGAAGCTCGGAAAGCGGCGGTGGAGTATCTGCAGTTGGTCCGGGAGCATTTTGAAGACGAAGAGTTGGAGCATTTCGATAAAGCGATTGCCGCATATCAAAAAGTTGTCACGCTGTTGAGCGGCGTGCGGATGGTTCTGCCTTCGGTTTCGTCTCTGCAATCCACTCAGGACACAAAGCTCCGTGCCCGAATCGGGCGGGTATTTTCTCAAATGTACACTCGGTTTATCGCTGATGAGCAGGCGAGACGCCTGCACGAAGTCGCGAGAATATTCAAGCCGGCTTGCCGAACGGCGATTAAGCTGCTCAAACAAACTGCCGGAGCGGAAGGCACCGCAATCAATGAAATCGAAGAGGTCCTGCGAACTAGCGAGAAGATGAAAATGTAATCTTTGTCGCATTTGTAGCCACGACTTGAGTTGCTTCGGAATGGCGATTTAATGACTTCTACATTTTCCAACCCCACCTAACCTCCCCTTCGTAAGGGGAGGAATAGTTCTCCCCCTTGGAGTTAGAGGGGGTCAAATGATCGACTTATTTAGTTGCTATTCTTAGCGAATGAATCCGAAAGCTGAAAGCGATTAACAGGGGTAATCCATGAAACAGTTTCTCCGGCTCTTCAAATACGCGAAGCCTTACCTGCCCAAACTCATTCTCGGTTTTGTGCTTGTTGTTATCGTTGGGCAGTCGCCGTTGTTTATGCCGCTTGTTCAGAAGTTTGTCATCGATGATATTCTGTTCCACTCCAATGAATCGCTGGCAGGTATCGATGTAGCGTTTCAAAGCGATTTAGACAATAACCCAGAGATTTCTAACGCGCTCAGAAATCAGCTTGAGGCGAGGGGAATTTCACTTTCGCCAAGCACTACCATCTCGGTTGAAAAGGTGGGGCAAAAATGGGAACTCACCGACAAGGAGACCGATCGGAAATACCGCATCAGTCGGAAGGTGTTTCAGATTAAGTCAGAGCTTCAACGCGACTTAGCGCATCCCGATGGCATTTCAACCGATTTACGTCAGGAGTTTAATGATCACGGGATTCTGCTCTCTTCAAAGGCTACCATTTCGGTTGAAGAGCCAAACAGCCGGTGGCTCATCGTTGACCGGGAAAATGAAAAGAACCATCTGATCTCGAAAGAAAGTCGTCAGCTAAACGTCTACGAGGGTGAACTCAAGATTTATGTCGCAACGATCGCCCACAGCTTGTTTGGACGCGAATTTAATTACACATCGGTCGGCTGGTTGACGGTCATCCTGTTTACGATCATTATCTATTACGCGATTTTCGGTATCCTCTCCTACATCTGCACTTACGTGATGACATGGGTCAGTCAGCGCATCCTGTTCGATCTGAGAAATAGCGTCTTTTCCCACCTGCAAACGCTGTCCATGCGTTTCTACGACGTTCAGGGAACGGGACAGATTCTCTCACGGGTGAGAGAGGATGTCGCCTCCCTTCGTACCCTCGCCACCGATACATCAATCAAAATTATTACCGATGCGGTGACGTTCGTTGTCATGCTTATTTTTATGTTGAGTTGGAATTGGAAGCTGACCCTCTTTTCGCTGATGGTGTTTCCGCTGATCATCGGGAATTATCACTTCTTCATCAAGCGGCTGCGTCCGCTATGGCGGCAATGGCGGCACAAATGGGCGGACATTTCAACGGGGATGTACGAGGCGGTTGCGGGGGCGAAAGTGGTCAAGGCTTTTCATCGGGAACGTTACCATGAGCGGCAACTGTTCCATAATATGCGCCAAACTTTCCAATGGCAACTCAAAATGACCCAACACCGGATGGGGATGGAGCGTATCGCCCTTTTCTTCCGGGGAATCGGCAGGGCCTCTGTCCTCTGTTTTGGCGGTTATCTGGTCCTTCAGGGCGAATTCACCGTCGGGGCGATGGTCGCTTTCTACCAGTTTATGGAACGCCTTCAGGACCCAATTATGAACCTGATTAAGATCAACGCCACTATTCAGGAAGCGATGGTGTCTGCGGAGCGCGTTTTCGGTTTACTCGATTCTGAACCCACCGTTGAAGAGGCGCCCGATGCGATTGACCTCCCCAGAGTTCGCGGACACGTCAAGTTTGAAAACGTCTCCTTCAGCTATGAGCCCGAAAATCAGGTGCTGCACAACATTACCCTCGAAGCGAAGCCGGGAATGATGGTGGCGTTGGTTGGACCGTCTGGCTGCGGCAAAAGCACCATCGCGAACCTGATTTCCAGATTTTATGATCCGACGGATGGGGCAATATTGCTTGATGATCACGACCTCCGCAAAATCTCGCTCAAATCGCTGCGGAGCCAGATGGGGATTGTGTTACAGGATACTTTCTTGTTTCAAGGGTCAGTCGTGGAAAACATCCGATTCGGTCGGCTCAACGCCACAGACGAGGACGTTGTACAAGCCGCGCTCGCTGCCAACGCTCACGAATTTATCGTCGATCAACTTCCGGAGGGGTATGAGACCGAGGTCGGAGAACGCGGCATGCGTCTCTCCGGCGGTCAAAAACAGCGCATTGCCATCGCGCGAACCATTTTGCGAGATCCCCGCATCCTGATTTTGGACGAGGCGACTTCCTCTTTGGATACGGAGTCCGAGGCGCAAATCCAGGAGGCGCTTGAGCTGCTGATGAAGGGCAGAACCTCTTTTGTCATCGCGCATCGACTCTCAACAATTTTGAGTGCGGACATGATTGTCGCGATGAAAGACGGCAAGATTGTTGAGGTTGGCACGCACGAGCAACTGTTAGATGCCGATGGGATGTATGCGGGTATGTACGAAAAGCAGTTCAAAACAAAAGAGACCCTTGACGATTCTTCCTGGTCGGAGTAGATGAGAGGAAAGTAACACCATGATCGAACGAAGTGTTCAAAAACAACGATGGATAAGCTTAGCACTGTTTATCATAATGGTATGCGCATGCACACCACTTTTCGCCGGCGGTCGAAATGCCGGTCGTAGCATCAAAGCAAAATGGCTGGATGAACCGCCCGTTATTGATGGCGCGCTCTCGGAGGGCGTGTGGCAAAAGGCTGAGATCGCCACCAATTTTTTCCGTGCAGAAGGCGCTCGTGGCGTCCCCGCAACATTGAATACCAAAGCGATGGTCTTGTACGATGCAAACACGCTCTATGTTGGGGTGTATTGCGATGAACCGAATATGAACGCCCTCCGTGAAACGCAAACCCGTCGTGATGCCCCCGTTTGGCAGGATGACATGGTTCAGGTGCTGCTCGACACCTATCACGATCAGCGCAACTGTTACGTTCTGGCGGTGAATACGTTGGGAACGCAGATGGATGCGAAAATCGGCAACGAGAGCAATTTCGATCAGGCGTGGGATGCGAAGTGGGATGCGAAGGTCAAAAAGAATGGAAACCACTGGACAGCGGAAATGGCCATCCCGTTCAGCGAACTCCGTTTTAATCCCCAAACGACGACATGGGGAATCAACTTTGCGAGATCGCATCCGATGGAAGGTACACGGTATTCGTGGTCAGATATGGGAGATGACTTTAGTCGGGTTTCAGCGTTTGGCGAGCTCGCGAATCTGGATTTCAGTAAAGTGAATACGGATCGAAAGATTGGCATTCTTCCTTACGTCACCCAACGCGCCGTGGAAAACGAACCGAGCAATACCAGCACCGGCGTGGACCTTGCCATCCCATTCTCGACAAACATCACCACAAACCTGACTTTCAACCCCGATTTTTCACAACTGGAGAGCGATTCGACTCGAATCAATGTGTCGAGTAATCAGGAGTTGTATCTGCCGGAGCGACGCCCATTTTTCCGAGAAGGGGCAGATCTGTTTGAACTACCGCTAGATCTGTTTTACACGCGCCGGGTTCAAGAGATTGATTACGGTGTAAAATCGACGGGAAAGGTTGGCGACTACAACTTTGCCCTCATCGATACGTACGGGACGATGGTTGACCGCTACGACGACGACCAGAAGAAGCAAGCAAATCTCTTTGCGGCGCGAGTCAACCGAAACATCGGCGAGCGAACGGTAATCGGCGTGATGGGGATTCAGAAGCATCAGTCAGATCGCGATGTGACATTGCTCTCGCTGGATGGGCGGTTCCCCCTGCATCGTAACTTAACAGCTCGATCGCAATATGTGATGGACTGGATTGATGGCGAGATGCACGGAGCATACCACGCCTCGATGGGCTGGCGGCATGAAAGCGGCTGGGGCGCAGATGTCCGGGTGGAAGAGATTCAAGACGGCTTTCGTCCCAATGAAACCGGCCTCGAAGATGAGGCGTTCCGCAAGACATTTGGCCGCGTGCGGTACAGGCATCAGTTCGATAAAGGAAGCCTCATTCGAGGATTTCACGCAAGCGGCTATCACCTCTACAAAGTGAATGGACAGAATCTGTTATGGGCTCGGCGCGTTGGATTATCCGGCGGGGTTGATATTGGGAAATTTAATCTGTACACCTTTGGTGGGACCGGAGTACGACGGGAAGATGGCGCGCTTTACGACAGGCAATACATCGGTTCAGATATTAGCTACCGCCCCAAATGGGGACGTTTATCGCTTTTCAATCGATTTGGCCCGCGTCAGAACAAATTCAGCCGGTTCACGCGGATCTCCGCCGATGTCAACCTCTTTGGCAAACTCACCTTCAACATGAACGCGAGCAATTTCTTCTGGCGTGAAAACCAAAATACGTTCATCGTCGGTGTTAACGTCAACTACCAATTTATGCGGCAGATGGGCTGGCGAATCTTCGTGGAACGGATAGACGAGCGTCTTGAAAACGAAGTCAAGTACAATTTCAATTCCGTCTTTGATTACGCGTTCACCCCGGAAAGTCGCGTCTTCCTGGTCTTCGCCGATGGCACGGACGGCAACCGCGCGGTATTCACTAAAATGTCCTACCTGTTTGAATCGGATCTTCTGTTTTGAACGACCTGAAAATCAGTTTGAGTTTGACAAAAAAGGTACCGGGAAATTTGGTGTGTACCGTCACTAAATGACTGTCACGGTATAGTAGTAAATCAGAAGATCGATCTGTTCAAACCGCGGTTTGAGCGATTCCTTGTAGTTGGTAAAGAATGTCTGTGCTTCTCGCGAAAAGTCTAGAACGGTTACGGTGATAATTTCATCGGAATATTGTTGATTTTGATGTTGCCACAGCCCTTGGAGTGGATTGGTTTCTTGCAACAGTGTAATGCCACGAAAGCGTTCCAAGAGTTCTGTTCGAACTTCAAGGAGTTTCTTGGTTTCGATTTCTCTTCCATTGTTATTTGAAGTGGAAGATAGATCGTATACAAATCAGCGAGGCGTGACATTTTGTTGGACCTCTTCAAAGGGCAAACCCAGTTGTTTGAGAACTTCAAGTTGATAACGGTTGATAATATATAGATGTTTATCCGCAGGTGCAATCGATTGAATCGGCTGTCGTGTTTCTAATAAAGCGCGAAATACTTTTGCTTCCGATTCCTGAGACACTTTAATCGTTGGCATTGTCTATCCTCCACTTGTCGTATTCACTGCACTGTTTTGGTCGGGAGAATGCACATCTGGGGCCCCTACCATCTTACCGAATCGCATCTCAGTTCGTATCGGCTAATCCCATCATCGGGGGCTTGCGCTCCCTAGATGCGCTAAAATCCAAAGAAATATCCAGACGTGGATTGTTATAGTGCCTGAACTGGATGCCCCATCCCCAAAACTGCGATTGCTCAGTAAAGCGCGGGTAGCAGTGGATAACGTAAGTCGTCTGGTTCGTTTTCGGGTCAACCAGACAGAACGCTTCGTCCGCTTCAACCAGTTCATACTGCTGAAGCTGTTCATGACTTTGCAGAATTTCTTCAATCGCTTCCCGTGTCATCTGTGGTTGCTCATCGAGATGAAAATATCCCAGCTTAATCAATCTTGACTCAAAATCCGCGATAATGCTTTGAAAATCTTTCAGGGCGTGGGGAATTTTCAGTAACTTCGCGACGGCATATTCCCGCATATACGGGTTTTCTTGACATATCTTCTCAAGCTGAGCCAACAGAACATCGGTCTGGCACTTAGATTCTGAGTTGCTAAATACATCGAAATCTCGCATACAGTATCCTCCAGTTTCAGGAAAAATACCTCACGCTGGCGAGGCATTATAGCAAGATTTTGGCACGCGATCTATCGGGTGCAGGCCCTATTTCACCATCGGATGGCGACCCTATTTGCTAGACCCGACTCACACGCCTTCGTAACTTTCAAACGTCACTCGCCAGGATCTGGTTTCTGAAGTCCCAGTTTTAATCGGCTATGGCGTCGCCCCTTAGTACCTTTTCACGCAATCTCTCATAAGCAAGCGCGGCACCGGCAATGTTTCCACTGGCGGGACCAAGCTGGAGTTGGGCAATCATTCCAGAACCAAAGAGGTTTTCAATCGGTTGGAGTTGCAGATTGTCATCAAGCAAGGGCAAGCCATGCCGAATCGGTATGTTGTGCCGCTCAATCAGATCTGATAGAAATCTGTAGCGACGGAGATCAAACCGATATCCGGTGGCAAGGATCACAAGGTCTACGGCGTCAATGCTCCCCTGCGTCGTATCGATCCGTAATTGATCCGTTGGATGGGGTTGATCGATACAGCGAACTCTCGCACCCGCATGAAGCGCAAAGTCATTCTGTTTTTCCGCTGCGTACTTCGTCAGTGTTTCGACGATCTCCGGTGTCACCGTTCCTTCGCCCCTGACCTGCCGGATGACTTTGTACCGTTTTTCCCAGTCCGGTTCATTCTTGAAATTGCGCAGGTATTTTGGCCCCAGCCATAAAGGATCAAAATCGAACTGTTGTGTTCTCAATGGCCATCGTGTCACCAAGACCACCGGCAGTCCGTGCGCAACGAGATTCTTCGCCAGCGTACCGGCCGTTAACCCGCCCCCGATAATAACAACCTTCGGGCTTTGGAGTGAGGACGGAGATTCGGCGCGCCGCTGCAGTAAGATTCGCAGATCAAAATCCCGTGAGTGAAGGATACGTGTTGGAAAGCGCCGCCGCCAGGGTATGAATTCCGGAGGGATGTATGGACAGTCGTCCGAACCGATTGCGAGAATCACGCATGCTGCGCGGAAACCTTCGTTCTGCTGTGAAATGATGCGGAACGGAAATTGTCCACTGCCTTTGTCCCAACGCAGTTTGGCGACATCAAAACGGTGGTATAACCGGTCAATCTGAGACCGATCTATTTCGTCACGACAGAACTCCATAAAAAGTGACGCCGATGGCTGTGCGTAGGGAGGGGCGAGCTCCCTCTCACGGTTATGGCTTCGAGCGTACTCGACAATGCCGAGCGGATCGGTACTGATATGATGCACGGCCGGGGAGCGCAAAAATGCCATGCCCTGTCCCCGCGTCTTTCGTTGCCACGCTGTTAAGGGGTGTGGGTAGCGGTCCAGAATGACGAGATGCTTCGCGACGTTTGGCTTCTCACGGATGAGCCGCATGGCGATTGCGATGCCGTGGATGCCTCCGCCGATGATCGCGATGGGTATATTTCGGTGGCTGAGATTCAACACGTTTCTGAGAGGACCGGATCCAAATTTAAACGCATTGTTCACAGCTTTCTTTGAAGCTTGTCCATATTTCCTGAAAGCTTGATAATCTTTCCTCCTCAGGGAAAAGTGCCTTCTGACGTACGCTGCAATTTTCGGATTACAGCCAGAAAAAAGTCAACAAAGAAAGTTGTGAGCTAGAAATATTTCGATTGACATTTCGCGGGCTTTCTGTTAATGTAAGATCTAATGTTGTCCTGATGACGGGCGGTCGAAAGTTATGAAGGGGAGTGCCCGTGTCAACGTTCATAGACCACACGGTTAATACAATACATGATTGCCCCGACGATTACATGACACCACACCAAGAAAGGAAGTATGCTATGCCTGTTGGAACGGAAAACGCAATAATCAAAGGTTGTGGGACACATCACATTGCGGTGCACACACGCGATTGGGATGCCTCGTTGCGACTCTACCGAGATGTGCTTGGCATGGAGATTGTCGCCGAATTCGGCTCGCCGGAGCGCAAGATTCTTCTGCTGGATATGGGCGATGGAAGCCACATGGAGCTTTTCCAACCGACTGCAGACGGTCCAAAAGTGGGCGACCCGGCGGCAAACGATCCGGTGAATCACTTTGCAATTACGACCACGGATGCGCGCGGGGCAATAGAGCATATCCGCCAGGCCGGTTATGAAATTACCCTCGAACCGCGTGATGTAGACCTTGGCAACTTGCAGGCGACGATTGCGTTCTTCAGGGGGCCAAGTGGGGAAAGCATCGAGCTTTTCCAAACGCATTGAGGGGTACACTGACTCACCTGGCTTGGCTGAAGTGCTTTGATTAATAGCGTTCTTGAGCTTGGAGATTGGTTGGTGTGATGGCGTAAAACGCAAGAATTCAAGCCGTTACGTTTTACGCTTTATGGGTTACGGAGTTCGGTTTTCAGTCGGCATCAGAGAGATTTTCTCACGTATTTAGTGATGGTACACATCTCCTTATCTCTCCGCAAACTCCGGACGCCCCAGGGCGTCAGTCGTTTCCTTCCGTGTATAGAGCTGTAGTGGGCTCCCTGCATCCGCTAGAATACGTTCCTGAGCCAGGGTTATCCGATCCGGCGCTTGCGGTGCAATGTTACGCTGACACGTCGCATCCGCCTCCAGATCAAAGAGACGTGAGTTCTGAAAATCCACACTGCCGAAGAACCAGTTTTGCCGATCTTTGTACCAGACAGAGTTTCCATATCGACAAGTCAGATACTCACGCGATTGGAAGCCATCATTTCCCTCCGCCAAAGGCAGGAGACTCTGCCCCTCAATCTCTCCTAGCGGTTCAACGCCGCTGGCTGCGATGACCGTTGCTGGAACGTCCAGCGTGTAGACAAATTCATCGCATCCCCTTCCTGCACCCTCTCCCTCCGGATGGCGCAGCATCATCGGAATATCCATTGTGCCCGGATACATATAATCCGCTGGCTTTCCGATCACGCGATCCGGATTCTCGCCGAAGTTTGTGCCGTGATCGCTGAGAAATACGACGAGCGTATGCTCCTTGAGTCCCAGTGTGTCAATGGTGTCGATGAGCTTGCCAAACCATGTATCAACCATCGTGACCAAACCGGCATAATTTGCCCGGACACTCGGCAGACGCGCTTCAACTTCTGGCGTCTGGTCGATTGTACCGTAGGGTATGTTCAGCCAAACCGGTTCTCGCTCCTCGCGGCTCCCGTAGAGCTCATAGTAGTGCAGCGGGGCTTCCCACGTCTCATGTGGCGTGAAGCTGTCGACATACAGGTAAAACGGACGATTGTTCCGGTTCTGCTGGACAAACTCGATTGCCGACCGGAACGTTCGCGCCGTGGGCCACGTCTCCTCCGGTTGATCGGGCTGCACATTAACCAAATGCGCGCGTATAGGGTCTTCCCTCCCGTGGTAGCCAGCGATTCGTGCGGGGTCGGCGTGCGCAATGGCCCGGTATCGATCCTCCGCTTGACCGCGGATGAACTCCCACTGGCGAAATCCGCGTGTGAAGTTCATCCCCGGCACGAAGTAATGCGGCACATCGGCGAAGAACCCGGTATGATAGCCTTGACGGACAAGCGCCTCCGCAATCGTACCTTCGTCCGGAGACAACGGCTGCCACCCCGGAATGTAAACGTTATCCCACGGCACAGGGCGATAATCCCGAAACGGGAACGCACGCCGACCGCTATGCAAGGTTCGGCGCGTCGGGATAGTGGGCAAGCACTCGGGATGGGCGTTTGTAAACCGTGTGCTCTGCTGTGCAAAGCGATCCAAATTGGGGGTCTGAATCCATTCATTCCCGTAGGCACCGAGGTATGCTGTCCGCAATGTGTCCGAAACAACGACGACGATGTTCCATGGATGGTTTGCGTTCGATAGTTGACTCATCAGATCTCCTCCGTGATTGATTCTATTGCTCCGTCAATTGGTTAATGGCTGTCAAGTGCCAGTTCGGATCTTCCAACGCTTCATACACAACGCCGCCCTCGACATTCTGAGGCATGAGCAATCCCAACAGGTAGCAGAGCGTCGGTGATACATCGACGACTCGCACCTGTCGCTGAAGCGCCACGCCTTCTCGAACGCCAGCGCCGGACAGGATAAACGTCGAGTGTTGTCCACCGATACCGAAACTAACGGAGGGAAGTTGCTTGCCGTGTGCGCCGTCAAACTCCGGACGGAGCGCGTAAACGACATCGCCGACCAGATCGCTCGTCAGATTGACCATTTCAGCGTCTGCGTGTGTCAGCGCAAGTGAAAACGGATGCCTGCCGGTTTCCGGGTCTTTGTAGGCATGAAGCGCAGCGATGAGCTCCCGTTGCGTGGCCTCATAGTCGGCGGGGTCAACGATGCCGTTGGGTTCGCGTCCTTTGAGGTTGATGAAGACATGCACCAGACCAACATTGACCGCACGAGTTTTCGACCAATCGATCTCCCGGGTTCCCGCTTTGTAAACGATGAAGCCGGATTCTTCGAGCACCTGAGCGATGTCCACTGCACGAAACTGGTTCGGCGTCCCACCGTGATCGGAGCAAATAAGGATAACCGTGTCTTCGTCAGCGAGCTCTGCTACCCGTCCGATCATCCGATCGACAGAGGCGTAAGTCCGAATCAGACCATCACGGCAACGCTGGATGGTTTCAGGCGCGGCACCGCTAATCTCGTCGGCTTGACTCAGGAAGAAGTGGCTCGCGTAATCCGGCGCGTGGGTTTCGACCATGAGGAGAGCCCAGTCACGGGTCTTTGTTAAGTGTTGTGCGACGTCGGCGAGGCGTTGATGGTGGTATTCGAGCAACTCAAAATAGGTGTCATCGTCCATCTGCCCCAACGCATCACGAGCGGGATTTTGAAGGAAAGAGCCGATCTCCCGATCAATCTCACCGGCGACTTCGGCGGGAGTGGTATAACCTTCGCGGGGCCAGATTTGCGGAACGAATAACTCGAACGCATCTGCCTCCGGGGTGAGCGTCACCAATTTCATCCGCACATAGCCCTCGACATCGGCGCCATCAATCTGGAAGGTGTCAAGCCACCAGTCACTCCAATCTCCCACGCCAAGTTCTGCAACGGCATCGTCCCCGGATCGGCTTCGACAGATGCGTACTCGATCATAGCCGTTTTCGCCAGAAGCGTAAATCAGTCCAAAAAACGGTTTGGGGGTGCCGTGCTTCCCACGATTCATGTCCTCACGGCCTCGCGCTAGAGGACGGATGGTCAAGTTGACTTCGCGCGGCGGCCGTGTGGAAGTCGGCACATCCGTCCAGCCCTTGTCTTCAATGCCTTCAATTGTAACCGGATCGATATTGCGAACCGTTTGCAGCGCACTGGGGTCTAGCGTCTCCGGGTCGCGTTGCCCACCAATAGGACGTGGCGCCCACTTCCCACCGACGAAGAGGTGATAGCCCGCGATCTGATGATGGTTGGATACACCCGGGCCCGTGCCTTCAACCTGCACGCCGGTTGTTACCGTCGGGGGCCAGGACATCTCCCACTTGACAAGAATCGGCTTTCGTCCAACACGCTCGACGAGATTCCAGAGGTATTCGGATTGACACAGCCTTGTGTTAATCCCCCAGACGGTCTCATCCAGCCCCTTGCCCAGCGCACGGATATTGAAATCCATCACCCGGTGCGTACCGGGCCATGAACCCGTGGAAAGCGCCGTCCACCCCGGCGGCGTCAGGGTTGGAAACACGCCGATCATCGGTCGGTAGACGCCCTGCGCTAGCAACCGAGCCATATTCGGCGTATGCCCCCAATCAATCATGTTTTTGACCAGTTCCATGCTGGCACCGTCCATGCCAATCACAATTGCCCGTTTTGCTGGCGACATTCTGGAGACATCAGCATTTTGAGCCATAGTAAACTCCTTTTTCATTTTGTCGTTAGATGTCACAGATCTAGATAGGTCAATATTATAACCCAAGTTGTGGTATTAGTCTACAAGACGGCCCGGAAATTTACAAATCTTCTGCTGTCTCTGTCCATAATAACCTTATTGAGATTGCGAATCTGAGTCGAGTCGAAGGCATGAAAAATGCACTTTGAACCGCCTCAGCAGCTTAATATCTATCCCAGCCACGCTGAAGTTGGTTTATCATCTGACCGAGTGGCTTTGGAATGTCTATTTGAGTTCACAGCGATTTTTATACAATATCATACACCGGGTATGATGACGTATTCGACATGAGGATTTCTTATCACGAAGATGAGGGGGTAGTTATGAACAAGAATATGGTGAAAATCAATTTGAGGGCGCATCTCTCGAATCACGGAGTCGAAGAGAAGCTGAGACGAATTATCGCTCATGTGGCGGACAGCGCCAAGTACATCTCCTTGATAATGAGGGAAGCAAATCGAAAGCTGGCGGGTACGCAGAACAGTTTTGGTGAAGATCAATTGGAGCTTGATGTCCTTGCGGATGATATTCTCAAGCAACGGCTCGAATATGAAACGAGTTTCGGTATCGGTGAATTTGCTTCTGAGGAGCAGGACACGATCAAACTCTTGAGCACCAACGGGGAGAGGTATTCTGTGACGGTTGACCCCCTTGACGGGAGTTCATTGGTCGATGTGAACCTGGCGGTCGGCACGTTTATCGGTATTCATGAGGGCAAAATTCTCAGCGGCAAACCGGGACGTGAGACGCTGGCTGCGGCGATGTATGTCGTTTACGGGCCGCTCACGACGCTCGTGTACACAGCCAGGAACGGCACGCATGAATTTGTGCTCGATCCGACCGGAAATTTTGTGCTTTCCCAGGAGAATTTGACACTGAAAGACAGCGGCAGCATCTACAGTCCCGGCGGGTTGCGGAGTGAGTGGTTGCCGAAACATGCCGCCTTCATTGATTATCTTGAAGCCGAGGGGTACAAATTGAGATATAGCGGCGGATTGGTGCCGGATGCCAACCAGATCATTTCCAAGGGCGGTGGCATCTTCACGTATCCGGCACTGACGAGTGCCCGGGCGGGGAAACTCCGATTGCTGTTTGAGGAGCAGCCTTTAGCGTTGATTGTTGAAGGGGCCGGCGGGTTGGCAACCAACGGTGTCAATGACATTCTGGACCTTGTGCCCGAAGCGCTTGAGCAACGAAGCCCATTCTATATGGGTAGCCGCATAGAAGTTCAGATGGCGAGAAGATATTTGACCAAGGATTGATGCGATGTTCCCCAAAGTCTAATCACTGAAGAAGTGCGCATCCTGCTGCCTTCTCAGCGCCCAGAGTCGCGAGTCCGATGGAGGCGCGATCATTTCTCCGGTGATTAACGTTCCTGCAGACACATCTCTGGAGAGACGGTTGCCGTCTAAAAGATGCAGCGGTAGTGGATTCCCGTCCGCAATCGGCGTTGCAGGCAGGATAACGGCATCAAGGTCTGGGCTGTGGTCGCCGCCCAAAGTGTCGCCCGCCTTGAGCTCGCGGGTGGATTTGGCGACGAGGTCAACATGGGGTTGTATTGTGGCGGCGCCGGTAGGCGCGTTTAGTAGCGCGGCGGAAAGGATCGAGATTGGCGTCTCTACCCCACAGAGGTGGTAAGGACGATAGATCAGCGCTGTTGAGCCGCGACTGTTCGCGAGCAGACCTTTGGTCGTCAGAATCATGCGAGAGTAGTCGTTGGCGCAAGAAACAACCACGAAGACGCCGCCGCCCAGTCCCGCCCCGTCGTCCCTCCTGAGGCAGGTTACGACCTCGATGGCACCCTCGGTACGCAGGATGCCCCCCTCCGCTGCCGGACAGAGCACCTCCGGCA
>JAPUIP010000271.1 GCA_027296925.1 Candidatus Poribacteria bacterium
GATGGTGCATAACGGGATTGAATACGGTGACATGCAACTCATTAGCGAAGCGTATGCGTTGATGAAACATGCGCTCGGCATGAACGCTGATGAGATGCACCAGGTTTTCAACGAATGGAATCAAGGGGAATTGGATTCGTACCTGATTGAGATTACGGCTGATATCTTTACGAAGATGGACGCATCGGGCGTTCCACTTGTTGATGTCATTCTCGATCAGGCGGAGCAAAAAGGAACGGGCAAATGGACAAGTATCTCCGCGCTTGATGCTGGTATTTCCGCGCCAACCATCGCGGAGGCGGTCTTTGCGCGGTGCATTTCAGCAGTTAAGGAAGAACGGGTCAAAGCCGCACAGGTCATCGGTGGCGCCCGCGGGAAATATGAAGGTGACAAATCAGAGTTGCTGCAAGCTATCCATGATGCCTTGTACGCTTCGAAGATCTGCTCTTACGCCCAGGGGTTTGCGTTAATGAGGGAAGCGAGTAAAGAGCATAACTGGAATCTCGATCTGGGCACCATCTCTTTAGGCTGGCGTGGTGGCTGCATCATCCGTGCGCGTTTCCTACATCACATCGCCGAGGCTTATGAGCGGGATGCGGACCTGCCGAATCTGTTAGTTGACCCTTACTTCCGAGAGGCCATCAAACGTACTCAGGACAATTGGCGTCATGTGGTTGTCACCGCGACGCAACTCGGTATTCCAATTCCTGCATTTAGTTCTGCGTTATCCTACTTCGACAGCTACCGTAGCGATCGCCTATCCGCCAACCTCATCCAGGCGCAACGAGATTACTTTGGGGCGCACACCTATCAACGGATCGATGCAAATGGTAAGACGGTCGTTGGCGCCGATGGAAAACCGACCATTTTCCATACAGAGTGGATGGTGGAAGGCAGACCGGAAGTCGTTGTCGGATGAAGTGACGTCATGTGTAAACCTCGCACGATGGGGAAATGAAGTAAATGGCACTTGTTTACTCATTTCCCCATTTTCTTTTCCATTGACCAATACGGTGT
The DNA here is from genome assembly GCA_027296925.1 of Candidatus Poribacteria bacterium. GTDB lineage: Bacteria > Poribacteria > WGA-4E > WGA-4E > PCPOR2b > JAPUIP01. The sequence continues at coordinate 1,018 of JAPUIP010000271.1, forward strand.
ACGGTTTATAGCTGTTGCAGGTGAGGCATTGGTCGTGATGTCCAGGGAGTGATTCAGATGAACCAGGAAGCACAAGCGGAATTAAAAAACTTTCAACCCAAACATGAATATTTCGTCGGAATTGATTCTGATGGTTGTGCTTTCAATACAATGGAAGTCAAGCACAACGACTGTTTCAGTGTGAATCTGATTAAGCATTTTGGGCTGCCTGCCATTTCTCGGCAAGTCCATCAAGCGTGGGATTTTGTGAATCTCTACTCTAAAACGCGGGGGTGTAATCGTTTCAGAGCGATCCTTTCGGTCTGCGATTTCCTGCGGGAGATGCCAAAGGTGCAAAGAGCGGGAGTTTCGATCCCTGAATTCCCGTATCTCAGAGAATGGGTTGAAACGGAAACGCAGCTCGGTAATCCCAAGCTCAAGGAAGCTGTTGAAAACGCAACAAAAACCACACGCGATGAATTGAGCAAGGTACTTCAATGGAGCCTTGCCGTGAATGAGACGATTGCTGAGATTGTCCACAATCTGCCCCCTTTCCCCGGCGTCCGCGAAACATTACAGCAACTCGAAGGGCGTGCCGACGTGATTGTTGTTTCAGCAACCCCTCACGAAGCGCTCACACGGGAATGGGCGGAGCACAATATCGACCAATATGTTGCGGTGATCGCCGGGCAGGAGATGGGTTCAAAAACAGAGCACCTGACTTTGACAGCGAAGGGGAAATACGCGCCGAATCATGTATTGATGATCGGGGATGCGCCGGGGGATTTGAAAGCGGCTCGGGATGTTGGGGCGCTGTTTTTCCCCGTCAATCCCGGCTATGAAGAGGAGTCGTGGGAACGCTTGGTCAATGAAGGCATGGACAGGTTCTTCAATAACGAATACGCGGGTGACTATGAAGCCAAACTGATTGAGGAATTTGACGCATTATTGCCCGAAGAACCTCCGTGGAAAACAGGAGATACATAAAAATTAGAAGGAGTGAATTTATGAAGATTGTTGTAGCGGACCGTTTGAATGATGAGCTTCGCCAGTTGATTCGTGATACCGCCGGTGATGAGAATACGGTTGTATTTCCAAGTTCAAGGGAGGAACTGATCGAAGAAGCTGCGGATGCGGAAATCTTTTACGGTTTCTGTCACGAAGAGCTATTCCAACAGTTATCGAACCTGAAATGGATCCAGTCCTCCAGCGCGGGGATGGATAGCCACCTGTATCCCGCGATGCGAGAGAGCGACGTCATCTTGACGAACGCGGCGGGATTGTACGGTTCCCATGTCGCGGACCAGGGATTTGCACTCCTACTTGCTTTGGCGCGGGGCATCCACCATTTTACCCGTAACCAGGACAAGCGTCAGTGGGGCGGGAGCAAATCACCGATGATCGAGCTGGGTGGCTTTACCATTGGCATCGTCGGCATGGGCGGTATCGGAACGCACATGGCTAGACGCGCTAAGGGCTTTGAAATGTACGTCATTGCCGTTGATGCGTACCGCACGGATAAGCCGGATGTTGTTGATGAGTTGATGCCGATTAATCAACTCCCCGATTTGATGCGCCGGGCGGATGTCGTCATGATTGCGTGTCCGCTAACGGATGAGACACGCCACCTCATCAATGCGGAAAACCTGGCGTTAATGAAGCCGACCGCTTATTTCATCAATGTCGCCCGCGGCCCGATTGTCGATGAACCTGCCCTCATTGGGATGCTGAAACAAGAGAAGATCGCCGCTGCGGGATTGGATGTGACTGAAGTTGAGCCCCTTGCTAAAGATAGCCCGTTGTGGGATATGGACAATGTGATTCTCACACCGCACGCCGCCGGTGGGTCACAGCATCGCCCACGCCGCACGATCGAGTTTTTCTGCGATAATATGAAGCGATATATGGCGGGCGAACCTCTGAATAATGTCGTCAGGAAAGATCTCGGGTTTTAGAGAAAATAACGCCAGTTCCCCCGCGCTAGCTTGAGAAGTAGAGATGGAACACGGATTACACTGATGAGGCTGATTGCCACAGATAAAAACAGAAAAAATCCGCGCAATCCGTATCATCTGTGTTCTATTTTCCGATGAGTCGCAACTTAGGTTATTAGAAGGCACTCTCTTACAACTCAACCGGCGCCCCGATCTCCGCGGACTTCTTTACGGCGCGACAGATCTCCACCGCTTTCATACCCGCTT
>JAPUIP010000272.1 GCA_027296925.1 Candidatus Poribacteria bacterium
GTTCATATGACCATAACCATTATACGCATCGGTAATCGTAAGTCAACGGAAAAGTATAAAAGCCGTGTTGTTTTGTAGTTGACTGAATGTTTGCTGCGTGCTAGTATTCATCCATCGTATGATGACCTCGTTGAAAACTCGCGACAAGGGCGAGGTAATGAAAGGCTATCTCGATTTCGCCTGAACAAGAGAGATTCTTGGGTGAATCAAATCCTCAATAAATCCAATTGTGGCAAAGGTTTTCTCCAGCTTCAATGGCCCCTTTTCAAACCAGAGACCTAAAAACCCTTGCGGCGTAAACAGACTCGTTAAAAACGTGCCTTGACCTCTTTCTCTAAGGAGTAATTACCTAACTATGCCAAGTCGTTATCATCAGAACCCTGAGACACTCATGGATTTTCTCACAAACTACACTGTACCGCTCCTTAAGAAACTGGCTGCACTTGTGAAAACCGGGCTACCGACCCGCAAAGCGGATCTGATTCGCGTCATTCAAACAGCGATGAGTGACACGCAAAAGTTGCAAAAACTTTGGGCGAAATTAGACACTTTGCAGCAGGCAGCGATAAAAGAAGCACTCTACGGTGAATCACTGACCTTCGATGCCGATGGCTTTCGTGCGAAGTACGGCAAAGATCCGGGCTTTGGTGTCTTGCGAGAGTACGGTGGGGGAAATCCGTCGTTGTTGAGTCTCTTTATCCATCATAATCATCTCCCTCGCGATTTGGCACAACGCCTCAGACCCTTCGTGCCCAAGCCCAAGGACACGCAGGTTCAAAGTATCGGGGAATTACCCCAAACCGCCACGCTGTCGTGGGAAGAATATGATTATCGTCGAGGAGACCGCAAAACGGTAACGCAAGAGGTATCGCTGATTGTCGCCGAAACCGAGCGGGCAGCACAGCAGGATTTATACGCTATACTACGTCTGATATCCACCGGCAAAGTTCGTGTGAGCGAAAAGACTCAAAGGGTCACGAAGGCGAGTGCTAAAACGATTACCGACGTCTTGGCGGGTGGAGACTTCTATCCACCCGTTGAATCGGACGATCCATGGGAAACACAACCCGGCGCGATGAAAGCCTTCGGATGGCCGCTAATTCTACAGAGCGCGAGACTTGCCAGTTCGTCGGGATCCAAGTTGCAACTCACGGCGGCAGGCAAGAAAGCATTGACAGGTCAGGCCGACCAAACCTTGCGAACCGCATGGACCCGGTGGTTGAAAACGACGTTGCTTGATGAACTGAATCGGGTTAATGTCATCAAAGGTCAGACCGGCAAAGGGAAACGGCAATTGACCGCGGTTTCCAAGAGACGAGAACCGATTGTCCAAGCATTACAACAATGTCCTCCGCATCAGTGGGTCGCCTTCTCTGACTTCTCGCGTTTCATGCGAGCGGCCGGGTTTAGGTTCACCGTCAGTCGCGACCCATGGACACTCTATATCGAGGACGCGAACTATGGTAGCCTGGGATATGACGGCTTTGGCGGCTGGAATATCCTTCAAGAACGGTACATGCTCGCGTTCCTGTTCGAATACGCCGCTACGATGGGCATTATTGATGTGGCCTACATCCATCCGTCTGGTGCCCGCCAAGACCACCACGAGTTATGGGGGACTGATGATTTGGATTGTTTGAGTCGTTACGATGGACTTGTGTATTTTCGCATTAATGCGCTAGGCGCATGGTGCCTCGGTTTGGCAGATGCTTACGTCCCCAAAGCCTTCGAACAACAACCTGTGCTTAAAGTGCTTGCCAACCAGGATATCGTGGCAGTCAAACCGCTGTCCGCAGCAGATTCGCTCTTCATCGAACAGTTCACAACCCGGACATCGGACGACGTGTTCAAACTTGAGGCGAAAAAGCTGTTGCAGATGTTGGAAGATGGACACGCGATGAAGGAAATCATTGGATTTCTGAAAGCCAAAAGTGATGGAGAGATTTGTGAGAATGTGGTTGTGTTTCTCAGGGACATCGAAAGGCGTGCATCGCAACTGAAGGCAGTGGGTAATGCACTTTTAATCGAAGTCAAAGAGCCATCTTTGGCCACACAGTTCGCCCATGAGCGAAGTTTGCAGTCGTTGTGCATACTAGCGGGTGAAAACTATCTTGTGGTGCCAGCTGATAAGGAGAAAGCATTCCGTCGGGCGTTGCGTCAACTGGGATACGCATTGCCAGCGGCTTGAACCAAATGAACATATGAACACCCCGCATTAAGACCACCCACGAATTATCAAAATAATTCCGTCAGACGACTTATAACCTGTTTGACTCCACCCGCTGAAAAACCTGTGCCTGAATATGAATCACTCCGTCCCGCCGCTGCAAAGTGCCCCAAACACACACAAACGGCGCGAGTCGAAAAACCGCGCGATACTGCTCATAAACTGATGGCGAGATGACAACGTTTATCAACCCCGCCTCATCCTCCAACAACAGAAACGCTACCCCCTTGGCCGTCGGCGGACGCTGCATACAGATTACCATCCCAGCGACCCGTACCGGCGTTGTATCTCGAAGCGTTTTCAACACATTCGAGCGTCTCACCTTACTTGACAACTGCGGGCGAAGCAGTGCTATGGGGTGCGTCTGCGTAGAGAAGCCCTGTGCCTTATACTCCCGGTCGAGCCAATCGAACGCTTTCAATTTCGGCAAGGCGGGCGGCGTTAAATCTGGCTCAAAGAGCAAATAGCCGTCCTTCCATTTCTCCAAGAGCCACAACTGCCAAAGCAACGCCTGGCGAGGAAGAAAAAATCCGTCAAACGCGCCTGCAAGAATCAGATGCTCGATACAAATTCCGTCCAACTGTGTACGGTCCATGAAGTCTTTAATCGAAGTGAGAAATCCGGATTGCCGTGCGTTTTCAATCCGCTGTGATTTATT
>JAPUIP010000273.1 GCA_027296925.1 Candidatus Poribacteria bacterium
TTTGGGTCCTGGAAGTTGTCAAATCTATTTTGGTATTTTGCCTATTTTCTCGGCGCTGCGGGCGCAATGACGGGAATCATGACTGCAGACCATCTACCACCACGGCGACTGGGAACGGATCGCAATGGCAGAAGCGCGTGAGAATGCCTCGAGGGACGACCGGGAACCGGGAACTCACGAAACCGAGCTCCTCTGGCGCTACCTCGATCGCATCAACTTCGGGGACTCCGTGGACCCAAGCTGCGATCTTTGCCGCAGGACCAACGCACCTCAGGATTGAGACAGCGCAGTTGAAATTGCAGGCGCGAGCCGGTCAGCCCGACGGCTTCATCGCGTTCGATCGCCGCCGCCTCCCAGCCGACTTGCTCGCTGACATCCCCCTTGCCACAGCCACCGACGTGCCCTACGATCGATCGCAACATAATGATCCTCCGGTTCACTTCTTCTCAAGTGACAACAACAACCGGAGGATTTTCTCTTTGAGGCCTCGGCCGTTCCACTGCAAACGGCGGCTCTATTGTCTCAGCACGTTTCGTCAGCACGTTGCGCGGCCGCATGTTTCCGTAAACCATCACCGTGATGGATGTTATGGAATACCGTCAATCCGCCCGAAAAAATCTGCACCCTTTTGAAAACCACTGACCGTTTGCGGAGCCGAGATGCTCGAACGTCCCGTGGTGGGGGGGTTTAGAGTTTTTCCACCCACTCCGGACTGAACGGGCCGGTGCGCGTGGTGATTAAGGCTGAGAATTGCAGCCTGAAGAAGCAGATCACTGAACGGCGACGCTCAAGAATGCTAACGACTGAACGCGAAGTGGCCCAGCGCCAGGGTCGGATTACGGAGAGTTGAGTCTCTACGAGGCATCGCGGGATGAGATAATGGTGTGGGGTATCGCACATCGAAACGTCACCGGCGGGTGCGGCGATTGAGTGAGTCGAAACCGTGCGTAAGGATCAAGTAGGTCTGAGGCTTGCGGTGGAAGGCAAGAGCCTGAGCGCGGCGCGGTATCGGTGAAGTTTGGAGACGCTGATACGATCAACGTCCGAGCGATCGACGACCCGGTCCGGCTTCCTTGCCGTCGCCGAGATCTCTTCGCATCTCCTCGGCGTACCTCTTCAATCGCTTGACGACTTCAGGATGCTTCTCCGCCACATTCGTGGTTTCACCAATGTCGCTTTCGAGGTCGAAGAGTGACAATTCTATATTCTTGCGCTGCCCCTTTCCCGGGAGACCGCCCTTGCCGGGAATCGGCGAGTTGTATGCCTGCGGAAACATCAACTTCCATTTGCCACTGCGCAGGGCCATTAGACGGTTGCCACCGTCGTAGTGGTAGAACACTTTATGCGGTGTCTGGGCACCAGGCTTACCAAACATGAGATCCGAGATGTCCTTGCCATCGATCGTCTTGTCCGGCAGTGGCGCGCCGGCAAGTCGAGCAAAGGTTGGCAAGAGATCGATCGTACCAGTAATTTCACCGCAGACTTTTCCAGCGGGAATTTTACCGGGCCAGCGCATCAGACAGGGGACGCGAAAGCCGCCCTCGAAGTTCGTGCCCTTGCCTTCACGGAGCGGTTTCGCCGAGCCGGCATGGTCTCCGTACGAGAGCCACGGACCGTTGTCGGAGCTGAATACAATGCATGTCCTTTCATCAATCCGCTTCTTCTTCAGCACGTTAACTATTCGCCCGACCCCCCAATCAATCTCACTGATCACGTCGCCGAAAAGTCCTCGCTCGCTTTTCCCCTTATATTTCTTGGAAACAAACAACGGCACGTGCGGCTGGGGACTGGGCAGATAGACGAAGAATGGCCTGTCACTGTGCTTGTCGATAAACTTCACGGCGCGCTCAAAAAGCCATGTCGTCAGGTGGACTTGATCTTCCGCCATCACTTGCGGATTGATGATGGTCGTGCCCTCGTAGAGCGGCAGATGAGGCCAGCGTTTGAGGCGCTCTTCCATCGGCAGATGCCGCACATTCGGGTGGAAAGGCCACATGTCGTTGGAATAGGGAATTCCGAAGTACTCATCAAATCCCTGATTCGGCGGCAGAAACTTCGGCAGGTGCCCGAGGTGCCACTTTCCAAAGCAGGCGGTCGCGTACCCTTTCTGTTTCAGCACCTCGGCGATCGTCATCTCGTCCGGATTCAATCCCGTCTTTGACCGCGGGCCAAAATTCCCACCGATACCGACGCGTGTGGGAATGCATCCCGTCATCAACGCCGCGCGCGAGGGGGTACAGAATGAACGGCCAACATAGAAATCGGTGAACTTAATCCCCTCCCGGGCCATACGGTCGAGATTGGGTGTCTGGTAGCCCTTCGCGCCAAACGGCCCGATGTCTGCATAACCCATGTCGTCACAGAAGATGATAATAAAATTCGGTAGCCGCGAGGATGCAGCATGGTCCTTCTTCTGTCGAGTTTCCTCGTTGCCATCCTGTGCAACGAGAAACGGTGCCAGGATATGCAGAAACAAGAACACTATGGAAACTCGGCTTATCGTCATCGGTCGACCTCTCAATATCTGATCGGTTAAGCGCAAGTACCCCATTCTAAGCCGGTCGCGGAGGGGAGCGCACGGAATTTGGCGGGGGGTCCATGTACCCGGACTAAAGTGTC
>JAPUIP010000274.1 GCA_027296925.1 Candidatus Poribacteria bacterium
CATGCCGAAATATAGCATTGACACCGTTCAGAAAATCTGCTACTATCTCGTTGGCAATACCATCCCACAATATGACGATGCGCATGAACGCACAACAAACGGCGAACGACATTATTGACTACCTTCGTCAACACATTCTACCTCGTGCCGCGCAATTACCGGCGGAACTCACGCCTGAGGCTGTCTGGGAACTTCGCGGCCAGTTGCATGCGCTGCATTACTACTGGAGGGAATCGGCGAAACTCCGTCATGAGAACCGACAGATTCCGTTCCATGCTTCGCAATCAGATCTCAATCGCTATGGTAGTTGAAAGCCAACACACACATCAGAATTTTGTGCTAATCGCTAACCCGGTGTCAGGCAAAGGCAAGGCGGGCGCAGTTGCCGAGCAAGCTCACCAGCAACTGACGGCTCAAGGACGCCAGGGTAGACTTGTGTTGACGACCCAAGCGGGTGACGCGAACCGGATCGCGCGGGAAGCTGTGGAAAACGGCGCGCGTTGGATTATCGCATGCGGCGGCGACGGTACAATTCACGAGATTGTCAACGCAATCGCGGAGAAGCCGAATGTGGTGCTTGGGGGGCTGCCGTGTGGCAAAGGGAACGACTTTGCGGGGGCATTGAACATCCCCACAAATCCAGAGGAAGCGATTGAAACTTTATTGAATGGTGCTACACGTCAGGTCGATCTCGGCAAAATCGGGGACCACTATTTTGATACCATCGCAACATGCGGATATGATGCTGAGGTTAGCCGGCGTGTTGCGGAGGACGGTTCCCCATTCTCTGGAACAGCCTCTTATGTCTACACGGCGCTCACGACGCTTTTCAGCTATAAATCACCGACGTTTCGCCTCGAAGGAGACTTTGGTACCTACGAAGGTCGCCTCCTTCTTGCGGCGACAGGCATCACATCCAGCTATGGAGGCGGGATGAAAATTGTGCCGCAGGCAATCGTAGACGATGGGCTGTTGGACGTGTGCATTATTCAACACGTTCCGCGTCGAACGGTGCTGCGTATGATGGTCACGCTCTTCTGGGGGGGACATACCGGCCATCGTGCTGTCAAGATGCATCGCACGAAATCACTGACTATCGAAACAGATCCACCCCTCCTGCTTTATGCGGATGGAGAACGGATCTGCTATACACCGGCGACAATTGAAATTGTTGAACGCGGTTTGACTGTGATTGTACCTGCGGACGAAGGCGGGGAAGCGTGAACTGAGGAATGGTTGAAATATAGAGAGGAAGGGCTGAAGTTCTTCGATGTTCAAGCGCCGAAAGGCGCATCCCCATTGAAGGTCACCGGGGCGTATTGATATTGATGTTATGCGCCTCAAGGAGCCGGTAGAGTTGCCGCCGCTGAACCCCAAGTATTCTGGCCGCTTGGGTTTTGTTGTTTCCGGTCGCTGTCAGGACGCGAATGATGTGATTTCTGATTACCTGATCCAGCATCGGCATTTCTGTGACATCAGTCAAGGGAACAGCTGTTCGCGTTTGAATGTAAATCGATTCCGCAGAGAGTTCATCGCCAGATCGGAAGATCAATGAACGTTCCAGCGTGTTAAAAAGTTCGCGGATATTTCCGGGCCAATGGTAATCTATCAGATGCGCGATTGCATCCTCGGTCAGCCTGACCTTGCCATCGAGCCCGTGATTTTTCAGAAAGTGTTCGACCAGTTCCGGAATGTCCTCGCACCGATTTCGCAGCGGTGGTACCTCCAAAGTCACCACGCTAAGGCGATAGTAGAGGTCTGCCCTGAACGTCCCTTCCTTAGTCGATTCCTGGAGAGACCTGTTCGCGGCGGCGATGATCCGCACATCTACCTGGACTGGCTGGGTGTCACCAACGGGGAGGAACTCCATTGTTTCAAGCACGCGCAGGAGTTTCGCTTGTTGCGCTAGCGGAATTTCTCCGATCTCATCCATGAAGAGCATTCCGCCGTCTGCAACTTCAAACAATCCTGGTTTATTTTGAGATGCGCCAGTGAACGCGCCACGCCGGTGACCAAAAAGCTCGCTTTCAAGAAGCTGTTCCTGTAAGTTCGCGCAGTTAATGACAATGAAAGGCGCGCTTGAACGCGGGCTATGCTGGTGGAGTGCCCGTGCTACGAGTTCCTTCCCTGTACCACTGTCACCTTCGATGAGTATCGCTGAATCGCTCGCTGCCGCTTTAAGGATGAGCTGCTTCAGTTGCCGAATGGTTGGACTCTGCCCGATGATCAGTTCATCCAAGGCTTCTCGCCGCATGGTATCAATCACATTCGTATTCTCAATCGCTGCCATCTTAAGCTCCCTCACTGTTGCGCTCGATGCTTTGGTGGTTTTGCTACCAATTTTAGCATACTTACGGGAAAATGCAAAGCAAAATTTAGCCAATCCGGGACGATTCAATTTTATGTCAAATAGGTCCCGTTTTTTCAATTCCGACCGGTTTATCGCACTCCGCTTGAAAATCATCGCTCTACTGGTGATAGTAACAGCCCTTGGGTTTGCAAGCAAATTCTACCGCGGCGTGGGGGCATGGTGGTTCAATAATTCCGTTGCCGGGCTTTTATACGAAGTGTTTTGGTGTCTCGTGTTATTCTTCTTCTTTCCAAGGGTGAAACCGCTACGGCTGGCGTTTGGAGTATTTGTGATAACCTGTTTCCTTGAATGCCTTCAGTTGTGGCACCCACCGTTTTTAGCGCCCATCCGCCGGAGCTTTATTGGGCAGACACTGATTGGAACCACGTTTAGTGGTTGGGATTTCTTTTATTATGTTGTCGGATGCGGTATCGGCTGGCTTTGGCTGAGAAGGCTTTCCGGGGGAAACAGGGCCGCAGCCGGCTGAGCTGAATTTTCAGTGCGCTGCAAAATCGAAAAATTCAGTTGGCTGAATGAAAAGGAGAGGTACTATGCCACACGATTGGGATTCGCCAGAATATGTGCGTCAGTGGATCGCCGATGGCGATAAAGCAGACGCGCAAAGAGCGGATCAGATCAAATTACTTGCGAGTCTGATTCAATGCCGTTCTCAGGAGTGCATTCACGTTCTGGATCTGGGTGCCGGATATGGCATCGTGACACGTGAGATACTCACCGCTTATCCAAATGCAACGGTGGTGTGTCTTGACAGGTCTGCAGAGATGCTCAAGCATGGCAAGGAGCGGTTGGCAGATAACCTCAGCCAGCTCGATTTTGTTCAGGCAAATTTTGATACGTCCGACTGGCTGACACCCTTACAAGAAAATCAATGTTTCGATGCGGTTCTTTCATCACGAGCGATTCACCATGTTGTCGATGAACGAAAGCAGAGATTGTACGAGGAGGTCTTTCATTTACTCAAGCCGGGCGGTTGTTTTGCGAACCACGATTTGGTTAGACACCCTGATGAGCCAGTGCGCGACAGCGGAAATCCGTTGGGGACACTTGAGGATCAGATTCGCTGGCTGAGTGAAATCGGATTCGTCAACGTTCAATGCTTTTGGCGAGACGGTGGCCGTGCGGTATTTGGCGGATATAAACCCGCATCGGCTTAACGGCCTTTAGAAAACTTTACCCTAGGCGTCTCGCGGGCCTTCTGGCATCTGGCTTGTCGCAAAGTTCATAGACCAATTGCTCTAAAATACATGCCTCATCTAATTGGCTGCTTTTGAGCTGTATATCCGCATCCAGCGTTTTCTCTAATCCTTGAATCAACTCCTCCGTGCTAAAGTGGGGGATCGCCTGGATCATTTTATAGGCGGCGTAAGGATTCTGCTTGAGGAGGTTGATTTGAGCCGAGTCAGGCAGGAGATGGGCCATCTTCACCCCAAGCGGTTTGAAAACGGTATCAACAAAACTCTGGTAGTTCATTCGACCGGCCGTTGACTTTAACTCACCTTTATCAACGAGCAATTTGGCTTGCAGCATAAGCCGAATCTGCCGGGCGATTAGCGCATTCACTTTAATCGGTGGCTCGCCGCCATCCAATACGCTGTGGAGGCTATAGAGCGCCTGCACAATCGATCTTTTTCCAAGTGCGTCCGTGAGCGCGAAGATGTCCTCATGACTGCTTTGGGTGACAAGGACCTGGATATCCCTTTCGTCAATCCACGTCTTCTCCCCGACGAAAGCGATAATCTTTTCGAGCGCTCCAGAAATGAGGTACATATCATTGCCTGTTCGCTTCTGAAGCACGTTGAAGGCACTGGGCGAGATCTTCTTTCCGAATGCCTCCAGCTTTCTGGAAACGCTCTGGAAAACCTTATCGTGCTGGACGGATTGGCCAACCTCCAGGGTCGCAAAGGAAACGTACCTGCCGACCCTATTAATGGATTTGACCAGCCGGCTCCGTCCATCAACATTCCCTTTGAAGGTAAAGATTAGAACGCTCGTCTGCGGCAGGGTTCCCCCCAACCAGTCAATTAACAGTTCGGTATCGTCGGTCATTTCTGATATGTGCTGCAAATCCTCGATCTGGGCGGCGATCTGTGGTAGGCGGTTAAGAAACTCAAGGTCTTCCGGACTCAGGTCTTCCCGGGTTTCCTCAATGAGGGTGTTGAGCGCGTTACCGAAATCACCACTCTGGTCAACGATTTCCTGGGGCGAAACGCTCAGGACTTTGACCATGAGCGAAATCGTCTTCCGCGGATTTTCCTCCGCTGCGGCATCAGCGGCATTTCGTATCACATCCAGCGGCGCTGCGCCTTTCTGCGTCTTGAACACCGTCGATTCACTCACAACAACGACGCGCCAATCCGACGCCACCGGATAGACTTCCGCCGCGCTCAGTATGTCCCGAGCAGAAACTTCCATCCCATCAAGGAACGTCAAGTTGAAATCTCGGGTGCTTGGTTCCAGGAGACTGTCAAGCATCTGCTTGAGGGTGCTTTCAATCAGAAAGCCCTCTTCGCCACACAACAGGTAGACGGGATAGACTTTGCCCCCTTGAATCTCTTTGACAATATTCGGTATTGAGGTTTGC
>JAPUIP010000275.1 GCA_027296925.1 Candidatus Poribacteria bacterium
CGGACCCTCACCATTGGGTCAACATCTTGATCATGACAATACTCAGCAGCCGACCCTATTCGGATTCAGCAGATCTGCAGGCGATGGTCGGTCTGCTAACCGAAATCCGGCCGCCCGAAGGGCTCGCGGAATTTCCGTCCATCGTGGACCTGCGCGAATTTATGGGGACATCTAGTGTTCAGGCGAACACACGCTTGTGGAAAGACGCTTCCAGCAAACTCATCGGTTTTGCGATTCTGGATGGCACCCATTTGATGTTTGAATTCGTACCGCGTCAAGACGACGTGGCCTCGCAGATCGTGGGTTGGGGAGAAACACGCGTGAAACGTGCCGGCCAAGACCGGCTCATCTCCGGGTGTGCTGACTCCGACACCGAGCGAATTGCCCTGCTAGAACGGCACGGCTTTGTGGGGACGGGGGCTCGTTCCCTGTCGATGGTCCGTCCGCTCACGGAGCCAATACCTGCGCCTCAGTTGTCCGCGGGATTCGTCATACGCGCCCTTGAAGGCGAGCACGAAGTGGAGAAGCTCGTTGCGCTTCACCGTGCTGCATTCTGTACCGAGAATATGACGGTCGAGTCTCGCCTTGCGATGATGGGGCCGCCAGATTATGAACCGGCGCTAGATCTCATTGCCGTTGCCCCGGATGGCACATTCGCTGCCTACTGCCTCTGTCACGTCAGTCTGGAGGAAAACCGCCTGACTGGACAGAATGTGGGTTATACTGATCCAGTCGCGACGCACCCGGCGTTTCAACGATTGGGATTGGCAAAGGCGTTGTTGCTGAAGGGGCTTTCTCTGCTTCGTCAACGCAGCATGAAAATCGCGTGCCTGGGGACAGGCGGTCAAAACATCGCCATGCAACGCGCCGCGGCATCGGTCGGATTTCGTGTCGCATCGGCGCACATCCGGTTTGCCAAGCAGTTGCTGGGATTCTGAACAAGATTGTTCCGATCGAATCAATCGTTGCCTATGAGCAAGGAAGAATACGATGATTAAACGTCTGTCTTTCATTTCCGATCTGCAGATGTTCTTGAAGGTGATTCGGGCTCACATCGCCAGCAGGGGGAATGTCAAGGCGAGGGGAAAACCGGAGCCCGAAATAGAGAACAGTCGAAAGGTATGCTAAATGTCTAGCGAAAAGCGTTTTGGATGTCCTGAATCGCCATTTCCGGTTGGCGTGGAGTACTACCGCGCCCCCACGCCCAAACCCGAGTGCTGGGACGAGGACTTCGCCCGGCTACGGGCCGCCGGCTTTGAAGTTATACGCAGTTTTTCCTACTGGAATTGGATGGAGCCACAGCCGGGCCTGTACGAACTGGAGGATTTCGACCGGTTGTTCGAGCTCGCCGAGAAGCATGGATTGCTCGTCTGGCTCGACATCGTCCTGGGAACGCATGGCGCCTGCCCGGAGTGGCTGACCCGCGAGTACCCGGACATGCGGGTCGTGAACTACCGCGGACAACGGGTTGAGTCCCACGCCGGCCCAGCCTACCCGCAGGGCGGGATGATCCATTGCTACGACCATCCCGCCTGGCGTGAGTACGGCGGCGCGTTGCTCCGTCATGTGGTGGACCGCTACAAGGATCGGCCGAACCTGTTAATCTGGGGGCTCTGGGACGGCATCAACCTGGCATCTGCGTGGAGTCCGATATGTGAGGGCTATCCATGTTACTGCGAACACACGATCGCCGGCTACAAAGCGTGGTTGCGAGAGCGATTCACGTTGGATGCGCTCAATGCGCGCCTATCTCGGCGCTACCGTCGCTGGGAAGATGTGCATCCCCCACGCTCGAATCAGAATGTGGTTGAGATGCTCCTTTACCGCCAATTCCATTACGAGAATCTGGCCGACCATCTAAAATGGATGGTGCGCGAAGTCAAGGAGATTGATCCGGACCACGAAGCCCGCGCGCACGGTGCGTGGTTCCCACGTCCGTGGGATGAGCGGTGCGCGCCGCACGTGGATAGCTGGGGCATGTCGATGTCGTCGAACAACTTGCTCACGTCCAACCATCCCTACAGAATTGCGGACCGATCCTTCGCCTTTGATTGGTCGCGCCAGGTTGGACGGGACGGGCGCTGGTGGCACGAAGAGATCTATGCCGGCATGTCGCCGGGTGGCGTGACGTGGAAGAAGCAGTCCGACCCGCGTGAACTCACGACGCTTCTCTGGATGTCCTTAGCCGGCGGCGCGGCGGGCGCCATGTTCTGGCAGTACCGTCCGGAGTATCTCAGCTTCGAGTCGCCCGGCTATAATCTGGTGGCGTTGGACGGTGAGCCGACTCCCCGCTTCGAGGCTGTCGCCCGCGCAATCAGGCAAATTAAGTCTCTGGCGGCGCACTTACCTCTGGAGTGCCCGCGCCCCGAAGTCGGGATTGTCTACCACCCCGAATCGCAGGAGCTCTTCAGCTACAACGGTGAATCCGACCGCTTCTTAGCCGACCTGCGCGGCGTGTACCGAACGCTTTGGACGCACGGCATTCCGGCTGACATCATCACTCCGCGGATGGACTGGTCGGGGTACCAACTGCTGTTCCTCCCGAACGTCGCGTTGATGGACGCTGACACCCAGAAACGCATTGAGCGGACGCTCGACGAAAGTCCGGAGACGCGCTTCGTGGCGGAGGGGAACTTCGGTATGTACTCGGCTGATGGGCAGTCCAGCTACCGCCCCCCGGAGGGATTCGCTGACAGATTTGGCGTGCGTGTCGCGGACTTCTCCAGTGTGACGACCGACGATATCGCCGCTGGGCAAAATGGGGTCGAGACACCTTATGGGGCAGTCACGATCACCTCGTCGTGTGGGTATGCGCTCCTACAACCGCGCGATGATACACGGGCGATCGCGTCTCTCGACGGCAACACGGTAGCCGTCCAGACTGCGGATGGACGCTTTACCTGGTTTGGCTTCACACTGTCTGCCGGGTTCGGTGACGTGGGGCAACCGGATCTGGTGCTTGGGCTCACAGCGGAAGTCGGGATACAGCCGCCGGTGGCGGTGGAAGGCGACCGCGTCGTGCCGGTGGCTCGGCGCTCCCATCGTGGTGGCTGGCTTCTATTTGCCTTCAACCTTGAGCGGCGGGAGGCGCGCGTCACGTTACGACCGCGGTGGCGGACCGTCCGTGCTCATGACCTGCTAAACCATTGTGATGTACCGATTCAAAACGATGCACTCCAGCTTGTCATCCCGCCCTGCGAAGTCGCGGTCATCCATTGCATAGAAGACTCATAGCAACCAGATTCGAAAGGGAATTCCACATGAACGAAGTGAGACCTTTGGTCGAGTTGGTGGAGGACACGCCGGTGAAACTCTACCCCGATCTCTACCCTCGACGCCAGCCGCCGGCGGCATCCCTCTACCCCGCACCGACGCTGTATGAACTGGGCTGCGACGGCATTACTTTGTGGGATACCTATTCCCGTGTTTACCGCATCAGCGAGTGGGCGATGATGAAACGTCTGGGGCATCGGGAGCAGTTGAAGGCGTGGCGAGAAAGTGGGCGCGGCAATGACTACTTTCGCGTGTTGGACTGCAACTGGATCGGCGATCGGAGTGGCGATCCGCGTTACTTTCAAACGAACGGATAGATCTGGTAGGGCAGGCTGAACGCGAAAACACGAAATCAGAGAAATGGAGCGGTGTCGATACCGACGGCCTTGGCGACCTGGCGTAGATCGGCGAGGGTGACCGCGTTGAGCGGGATGCCGTCTCGGCGGTAATCCTCCTGACAGATCTGTTCCTTCTCACCCGGCACGTAGATACGATCAAAGCCGGTCGCTAATCGACATTCGTGGATCTGCCGGATTGCGCGGTCAACGCGGGACTTGAACCGGTCCACATCCTCAAACGCACCGACCCGTATAGCAGCGACAAAGTGCCCGTCTTGTCCCGGCTTCGGACCATCTTCCATATTTCCGAGTTCGGTTCCGTAGCTCGCGCCGGAAAGCATCGACGACAAGATGCCCATGATCATCGCCAGCCCGGTGCCTTTGAAACCGCCGATCGGCGCCAGCAGACCGTCAATTGCAATCGCTGGGTCGGTGGTCGGTTGTCCATTTTTGTCCAGTGCCCAGCCTTCCGGCAACGTTAAGCCCTTCTGCTGATGCACACGAATCTTGCCGTGCGAAGAACCGCTGAACGCGGCGTCGTAAACAATCGGAAATTCGTCACCCGCCGGAATCGCGATGGCCAGCGGATTGATGCCGAGCAGGCGTTCTGCCCCGCCCCACGGTGCCATCGTCGGTAGCGCGTTGGTCGTCGCCAGGCCGATCATGTCATGTGCAAGCGCTTGAACCGCGAAGTACGCCATCGCACCACAGTGGTTGCTGCCCCGGATGCCAACTGCCGCAATACCGGCCGTCCTGGCACGGTCGATAGCCTGCTCCATCGCAAAGTTCGCCCCAATCTGCCCCATGCTGTTGCCGCCGTCTACCACCATGCAGGCGCCACTATCCCGAATAATCTCCGGACGCCCCTGCGGGTTAACGCCGTCGCGGGTGAGTTTCTTGACATATTCAGGCACCCGCAACACGCCGTGCGAATGTACCGCTCTAATGTCAGCGAAAACCAACGAATCGGCAAGTAGACTGGCGTCTCGTTTGTCCATGTCGCAACGTTCAAATATCTTCGTGACCAATGCCAAAAGTTCATCCGGATCGATCCGCTGTTCTGTCTTTGGCTGTGTTTCCATATTCTTTTCTATCTCTCTGAGAATCAAGTGTCGTCGGATTAAGGTGCCTCTACCGGCTCGCGTCCTTCCGATCTAATTCTTCCTCGATAATCTTCTCCACGGCGTTTCGGTGTCGTCTGGGCATGCCGTGCTTGTCTATCGGCAGCCGAGCACCAATGAACTCCTGATAGTCTATCACGTCCGCAACAGCTTCCGAATCGACCCCTGGGCGAAGCGCATCCCCGACGAAAGCCCGCACGCTGGAAAGGTAACTGATTAACCACTCAAGCCACGTGCGCACGCGATTCGCGCCGCGCAACACCGGTCCGTGGCCGGGAACCAGAATTTCGATGTCCATTTCGGTTAGTTTACGCAGCGAAGCTTCCATTTCGCGGCTGTCGCCGTCTCCGAAGGCCGACACGATTCCGGTGGAGACGGTATCCCCGGCAAAGAGCGCGCGATGCTCCTCAAGGTAGATACAAACACCATCCTTGCTGTGCCCCGGCGTCGGAAAGAACTGCAAGTGTTTACCACCCAAATCGATGCGCAGTTCGTCCGTGAAAGTGACGGTCGGCCAAATCGTTCGAGCTTCTACCTGCGCAATCGATTCCCCTGACCGTTCTGCCCAGCCCGGCAGTTGTTTGCGGATAACCTCCGGCGTCGCCGCATGCGCGAATATCTCCGCATCGGCAAAGGCGGCGCCGCCCAGGATGTGATCACCATGACCGTGGGTAAGCGCCAAGCGATCCGGCTGCCAGCCTTTAGATCGAATGAAATCCGTCATCGCCTGCCCTTCGTCCGGGTAATTGCATGTATCGATGGCAAGCGCCCCTCTGGTTCCAATGATGATACCGTTCTTTCCCTCGACAAATCGATGGGCGACGCTGTAAACATCAGGGGCGATTTCGGTAAACATGATCTTTCACCTCAATGTAACTAATTTTCAGTATTAAAGTTGTCATTCTGAGCTG
The DNA here is from genome assembly GCA_027296925.1 of Candidatus Poribacteria bacterium. Classification (GTDB taxonomy): domain Bacteria; phylum Poribacteria; class WGA-4E; order WGA-4E; family PCPOR2b; genus JAPUIP01. The sequence goes on from JAPUIP010000275.1 coordinate 5,644, forward strand.
CGCGAAGAATCTCACGCCTGTTAGCAAGCAGAGACCCTTCGCGAAGCCTCAGGGTGACAGGACGAAGCGATAGTTTGTTTTTGAAGATTAATTATATCGCGGATTGTGGGATTTCCTCGGGCTATCCATTGATTCAACCTTTATTGAGTGACCTCACCAGCCATGCGGACAGGTCGTCTCTCAATATTGGTGTGATGGATAGCTTGTCCTCCGAGGCACGATACGCTTGTAGCGTCGGTGCAAAAAGGCGCTGGATTTCTCCGTCGGACATCGGACAATTGCGTCCACTCACCAACCCCTCTAACCGCAACGAACGCGGCGCCAATGCTGCGGCAACGTCGCACAGATCGCCGGCAGTCAATGCGCCGGGGACGATGGCATCATGGGGAATGTAGCAAAACTGATTCCGTAAAACGGACTGATAGCCGGCGATTGTGCCACGCGCCACAACGACATGCGCCTCCTCATACAATGCACCGAACAACGCGAGGAGTCCGCCCAGCGGCTCAGACTGATGCGGCGATTCACCCGCAACGCTTGACCGGGAGTAGCGCCCAGGGATGAGTGGATCGACCAGGTCCGTTGGATTGGTTGGCGCAAACGAATCTCCCCAGAGCGCTAACCGTTGGCTGTCTAGGTCGTCGCGTTTTCGGAGATAGCGGAACACCGAACGCAGGTCGCGTAGTCGAGAGCCAAGCAGGGTCTGCCCCAGCATCAACTCCGTGGCGGAAATGGAGGTGGCTTCGCTCTGTCGCTCACGCGAGCCATTGGGGCTGGTTTCCCCGGTACCGCGTACGTCTGGCAGACATACCGCAGCCCCTTTCTCTAACACTTCGGCAATCTCGGCTGCGCGCTCGCGCATGAACTGTTCCTTGCCATGCTGTGATAGTCCAACGACAAGCGGCAGTTTTGTTTTGTCTGTGGGTGTTGGCAGTAACATCAACATCGGCACAACGATGTTCGTTTCAACTTCCAGTACAATTCTTTCCACACAGACGCCGTCAAGCTGTTGAGAAGTACGTGACTGAATCACAGGCTCAGCCTTCGGCTCGACGTTGCCGAGCAGCTTTGCCCATTCACGGCGCAAGCGCTCCCGCCTTTCATTCGGTGCGAGCTCAGCTAGCGAGTCTCGCATCTCAACTGCACGCGACTCCCCAATTTCAGCGAACAGTTCATGCAGGGGGCGTAGCGGCGCTGAAGCTCGGCACATCAGCGTCTCATCTGGCAGACGGTTTTCATACTCCTGCGGAATGGGGATGCCGAACCAGCGTTGTAGCGCCGAGTGAATCGGCTTTCGATGCACGTCACCGATGTTATTGCAGTGTGTCGCTTCGGGCGGTCGTCCGGAAAGTAGCCCCGCGCCGTGCGTGAAAGCGAGGTTATCGGCGGCGGCGTAAAACGCAAACACCTGCTGTAACCGCTTCCACACCGGGTCACGCGCTTTGTCCCAACTGAACTCATGGGCGTAGACCAGATGGCGTGGTGCGACGGACCCGACAACCATCCACGGCAAAAATTCATCTCGTCCACTGAGACGCAAATTGCGCGTGGATTCCCAGCCCCCCGCTCCCATATAATTGAACGTCTCCTCAGGGTCGTCGGGCAGGGGGTACGTCGTCTCTGGTTGGGGACCGCCAAAGTTGAACGGAATGGCGCATGTCACTCGCGCATCCAGCGCCGCGGCTACTGCTGCAGGGTCTCCACCGCCGGCGACCGCACCCATCAGGATGACCTGCTCCTTATCAACATCTGGACGATTCAGCAGCAGGTCCACACCGCGCATCACATCCCACACCATCCAGCCCATGAGGCTATCGCCGAGGAGGTGAAGTTGGATGCCGGTGATATAGCGGAAGTGATAATCTTGTCGTGGTCCGGCGGGGTGCTGTCGCCGCTCACCGTAACTGAACTGGTCCATCACGAGAACCATACAGCCACTCCGGGCCCATGTCATCCCCATGTCCTGCAACTCGCCTTGTGTTTTTGGGTTATGATGGCTATGGACGATGAGGATGGCGGGCATCCGCTCCTGAAGCGGTGATGGCAGGTAGAGGTTCGCCGTAACGGATACACCCGGACGACTTTCGTAGACCAGATTCTCGATGCAATAACCGTCACCTTCAACGGTGCGCGTCACATGGACGTTCACTTCCGTAGGTGTCTCCGGAAAGACTCCCAGTGACTGGCGCAGGGCTTCGATGCGCGGCGCACAGAATCGTTCCCAAGCTGCTTTTGACTTGATCTGCGCCCACGCATCCTTATCGCGCTGATTCACCGCGTTGCACCGCCTTTGCAGGTCGTCCCGTAACATCTGCGTGTGTGCTTTGCGCTCGTCCGCTGAGAAGATATTGGCTTGCAACGACCGGAGCCGCACTGCTAAATCATTTTGTGCTGACATGAACTACCCTCTTTTCACACCCGCTAATGCGGAATGCCCAACTGATGCATCCGGCGATGGATGGCTTCCTGCGCCTCCATGAACGGACGTTCGAGAAAAGCCTGATGGTCCGCTTCCCCATGATGGTGTGTCACGCTTCCCGGCGGATGGTGACTGGCGGTCTTGCGGATATATGATAGCCCGCCCTCGATCAACGTCAGCATATAGGTTGCGGCTTCGACGTCGAACATCCACCACTCCCCACCAACGGCGACATAAACCGGGGAGGTATGCGCGATGATGCCGCGTCCCCAGCCATCGTAATGCGGCACCGCCTGGGCATAG
>JAPUIP010000276.1 GCA_027296925.1 Candidatus Poribacteria bacterium
GCAAAACCGGTGGCAACCCGGCAACTCTTCGATGTGGTGATCGGTGAATTGGTCGATGCCGATTGCTACGCGAGGGACGCCATCCGCCCCGGTGATTTTCTGGCAGGGCCTGCGCTGGTGATTGAAGAACAGACAACGACCTTCGTCGCCACAGGATTCACCGGCACGGTGTCGGATCAAGGCCATCTCGTGCTTGAACGCCACACGGGAGCCCGGAGTGATGGCTGAACTCGCAACACTCCAGTTGCAACTGGTCTGGGATCGATTGCTGGCGATTGTCGAGGAGCAGGCGCAGACACTGATGCGAACGGCATTCTCCACGGTCGTGCGGGAAGCGGGCGATCTTTCCGCCGGGGTGTTCAACACCGCAGGGGAGATGCTCGCGCAAGCAGTGACAGGCACTCCAGGTCACGTGAACGCGATGGCTGCGTCTGTGGGTAAATTTCTAAAAAAGTATCCCTGTTCCACACTCAATCCCGGTGACGTTCTGCTGACGAACGATCCCTGGGATGGGACAGGTCATCTGAATGACTTCACGGTCGTAACACCCGTTTTCCTGGACGAGCAATGCATCGGCCTCTTCGCGAGTACAAGCCACATCGCCGATGTCGGGGGCCGAGGCTTCGGACCGGACGCGAACGATGTCTTCGAAGAGGGGCTGCGAATTCCTATCAGCTATCTGTTTCGCGCTGGCGAACTCGATGCAACGCTTATGACGCTGGTCAACGCAAATGTTCGTGATCCGGTCACCGCCGAGGGAGATCTCTATTCGCTGACGGCTTGTAACGATCAAGGTGCCAGACAATTGCTGGAGATGATGGTTGATTTTCAACTTGCCGATCTCGTCGCTGTCGGCAATCACATCATCAAAACGTCGGCAGACGCCATGGCGAATGAGATAAGACGTTTGCCAAATGGACGCTTTGAGAATCGGATGCGGGTCGATGGCTATGAATCTCCAGTAGATCTAGTGGCCAGTCTGGAAGTTAGAGATACAACCATTCATGTTGATTTTGCGGGCAGTTCTCCGATTTCATCGCTAGGCATCAATGTGCCGCTGCCTTATACGGAAGCCTATGCGTCGTTCGGCGTGCGTTGTGTTGTCGGGAATGACATTCCGAACAACGCGGGTTCATTACGGGCAGTGAAGGTGAGTGCGCCCGCAGGGTCGATTCTCAACGCCGAATCGCCAAGCGCCGTATCTGCCCGGCATGCAATTGGCCAGATGCTGCCGGACGTCGTCCTCGGCTGCCTCGCCGAAATTCTGCCGGACTCGGTTCCCGCCGAAGGTGCGTCGTGTATCTGGAATCCGGTGTTCCGCAATGTGCCTGCGGGAGCAACCGGGAATGCGCCGTTCGTGGAGTTCGTGATCAATCCCATCTACAACGGGGGCACAGGCGCCCGGCCAGGTAAAGACGGCTTGTCGACGACGGCATTTCCATCGGGCGTCCGCACCACGTCGACTGAGGTTAATGAAGCCACCTCGCCGTTACTCATCTGGTCTAAAGAATATCTGCCTGATTCGGGCGGTGTGGGCAAACGGCGTGGCGGGCTCGGTCAGAAGATAGAAATTGCGCATCGTGAGGGTGCCCCGTTCATCATCTCGAAGATGTTCGATCGCATCAGCCATCCGCCACGTGGACGGTTTGGCGGTGGCGACGGGCGAACGGGTGCCGTATACCTGCGTGACGGCCCGCCACTGGCGGCGAAGGGGCGGGAGGTGGTGCCTGCCGGGCAGACACTGGTGCTGGAAACACCGGGCGGCGGCGGCGCGGGCAACGTCGCCGGACGCGACAGATCTGAGGTGCTGGCCGATGTGCAGGCTGGATACGTCTCCACAGACGCCGCGAGAGCCGACTATAATGTCGATCCCACTGATCCTGAATGAACTTGCGCCGGTAAAGCTTGTTTTTAAGAATCGTTTGGGCAAAATAGCCGCCGCTAAGCGGGATTAGCTCAGTCGATAGAGCGGTACCTTGCCAAGGTACAGGTCGCGGGTTTGAGCCCCGCATCCCGCTCCAATATCAAAGCCCAGTCATCGTGCTGGGTTTTTTGTATGTGGGTGATGAATCAGCACCGAAAGCGGACATATTTGCTGTTACGCAATCTGGAAATTGTGGAAGGCGGTCACCGCGAAGGAACGGCAAGCACGGCGGAGACTTGCCAACTCGCGCTATATCGTTTTCGTCTCGTCCTGCCACACCCCCAAGCGCATTATCGCGTATCTATCAGGTGTCCATGACAACGAGGCACGACCAGTTTGCACTGATTTCGTCTCAGATGTGCCCTTTGCTGACACACACCAAACCCGCCCACGCATATCAAGTTCTGGCCATCGGCAATGACTACTAACGACTGTCAAAATAAATGTGTACGATCGTACATAAATATGTACTATAGTACACATCGTGAATGCAACGCCAAAAATAGTCCGTCAGAAGGGTGATAGGCGCCAGCTCATACTCGACACAACACTGCGAATGATCGCCGCTGCTGGGATTGACTCAGTGACCCATAGAAAGGTTGCCGAGGCGGCAGAGATCCCATTGGGATCAACGACTTACTACTTTGATTCTCGGGAACATCTGATAAGAGAGACTTTCGACCACTACATCGGCATGGCCAAGGCACTGCAGGAGAGTATCGGATCTAAACCCATAAAGCGGCTTGGAGATGTAGTGAATTACCTAATCGAATTAACAAATCGAGAATTCGAAGATGAGGCTTTGTTACTGGCTGAGTACGAGATGACTTTGTTCGCGGCACGTGACTCACAAGTGGCTGACCTGCTGCATGAATGGGATAGTGCAATGATCGCCAATATCTCAAAGGCGCTTAAAACATTGGGCGCCAAGCGGCCACTGGATGCCGCGCGAACGGTACTTCATCTTATCCGGGGCTATCAGTTAGACAGGCTAACGCGCCATACACCTGATCCAGGGAACCTCCGACGTCGAATTAGGGACGTGTTAGAGGCATTCCTCAATTAAACAAATTTCCACCTTGGCTCGTAATCCTTCCGTAACCAACTTAAACAGGAGAATTCAAAATGACCGCACTTCCACATCTCACACGTAGCGTTAACAGTAAAGAAGTCTGGTCGAGTATTGATGAGCACGGCGGTGTCATCATCGATGATTTCCTCGACGAGGTTCTATTGAACCAATTCCGCGAAG
>JAPUIP010000277.1 GCA_027296925.1 Candidatus Poribacteria bacterium
GCCCGATCATGTCCTCGAAGGGGCTAGTGAGCGCCTGCTGCGCGTGCTGGGTAAACACCCCAAGGGAGCTTACGGGTAATTCTTCATTTTTTCGGTCACATACTATTTTACCACGGCCATCCGCCGCGTCCAACGATACTCCCCCGCCACCAACTGGTAGAAGTACACGCCGCTTGACACTGCCTCTTCTTGGCTCAGATAAGTGCCCGCTGGTTGTATTCCCACCTCAATTGTCCGCACCAATTCCCCTTGAATCAACGGCGATGCCGAAGGGCCTGTTGCCTTCTATCCTGACAACCTCTTCGGTAGCAGGTCGCTGATGGTTGTCAAATACTGATGCCGGACTGATAGCTCACCGGCTTGGGAGAAAGGAAGTTGACGATCTCATCCATCATCATCCAGGCGGTGTAGCTGTTTCCAAACGGCGTGTGGTGACCGATGTAGTATCGCTTCACGAAGGTGTCCAGATCGACCGTTGACTGAGAAAAACCATTCTTGAAGGCTTCGCACATGTCGACCACCGGTTTGGCTCGAGCTGTCAACCAGGCGACAAAATCCTGATCAAACCGCTCGCCCCCGGCGAGTACCGACCGGATCGTACCCTCGCGATAGGACAGGACGAACATCAGTTCGATTCCGTTTTCAGCACAGAACCGCTCCACCAATCCCACCACGTGCCGGGTCGAGGCGAGAGCGGCTGCGGTAAACACGGTATTGACCGCCGCTTCGAGATCCTCCGCCACGTTAGTTGGCACCGGCAGGCCCAGCCGTTCGCAGGCGCAGGCGAAAAAGGCGGCAGCTTTCTCACCCTTACCCTCAGCGTCACTTTCAGCGGCGATGGCGAGATAGACGAGGGGATCTTCGGCGAATTCGTTGTAGACAAAGTCCAGATCTCGCAACTTTTCGAGTTGCCTGTCGGAGGGAATAGGATTCTCGCGCTCGACGAACGTATCGGCGCCCACGTTCACTCGCAGATGCGGCCGCACCAGAGTGGAACTGCCGCGGAGGGGTCTCAGCCAGGAAACCAGGTTCCGGTAGTGATCGTCGTCGAAGATGTTGAGGATGATGGACTCAGCGAACGAGTCGCCGGCTCGCGCAGCTTCGTTACGCACCTTGCGCATCCGCCGGTAGGCCTGATAGACGCTGTATCCCCCGACACCGTAGTTGCGCACCGGCTCCTGCAGGTGTGCGGACACCGCTTCCTGCCAGGTTTCGCCGTCGTTCACCTGGTCGCAATGGGTGAAACTGTCGCCGTAGGTGTGCATCCTGCACGGCCGGTGCGCAAAATTGATAAGCCTTCGCGCGCCATCCTCCATGTAGGAGTAGAACGTGTTCGTCCCGTTCACACCGTCACCGCTGTGTATGGCGTTCGTATGCACGAAGCCGAGCTCGGCGTCGTACACCCAGCCCCGGTTCGGATGCACCCCGTCGGGATCGGTAGCGGCGAGGGTGCGCTGCAAATCTTCGGCAGTCGGGAGTCTCGATTCGAGAAAGGTGCGAATATCTGCTTCCATTGGCAATCTCCTATAACTTTCAAATTTTCGTTCAAGCGTAGTTACAGCATTGTCTGCATCTCACGAAGTTTTCCTTCCATATCCGTTTCAATTTCCTTTGTCAGCGAGCGAAAGTAGTCGCGGAAGCGGATAGTCTCGGACAGGTTGTCGTAGGTGATGCTGGAATCGGGCGCCCAGCAGTATTCCAGCTCGATCCAGCCACGGTAGTTTGAGTCTCATAAATGCCTCCGAAAGCCACGGGGGTAAGCGACGCCACTTTGACTTTGACGATTTTCAGCATCAGCCAATTCTCCTGAGGTTGAAATCCGCATCAAGGCACAACCGCTTCGTCACCCAAGTGAGCCTTTATCCAGGCCCGCAGCGGTACGGCTTCCTCGTTTGGAGACGTAAATCCGCTTCCAGTATCGCCCCCGCGGTTGCCCCATGGGCTGGCCGGGGTCGTCGGAGCACCCAACAATTGCTGGCGAATCGGACTGCAGCGATGCATGACGTGGTCCACTGTCATATTGTCTCTTGGCTTGAGCCACCGGTAACTGTAGCCGTAAAACAGCACCTTGCGCGTGATATCCGAATGGTTGGGACTTGCAGCGTGCCACAGACGCCGGTCGAAAAACAACGCCGAACCCGCTTCCGCCTGGATAGCCACCACCTCTTCAGGATCCGAAACCCCATCGGCGGGGAGGTCCAGCTCATTCTGCAAATGAGTTCCGGGGATCGCATAGAAATTGCCCCGGCCCACTTCCGTCGTGTCGGTCAGAAAGTAGCCCACTTTGAGAGAGATTCGCGGTCGGGGATTGCCCCCCAAATCAACGTTCAAACGCCCACTGTCCTGATGCCATTCCAGACGCTTGTTCACCCTTCTCTCATTGTGCGCCACCGGTGGGGTAACGTTCATATGGGAGGTGTAAAGCTGGATGTGCCACCCTAAGATCTCCCACACCTTTGCGAAAGTTTTGGGCCAATCGAGCAGTTCCAGAAAAAGATCGTCCTTGCCCACAAAATCGATCAGTTCCAGCACCTCGTGAGGACCGAGTCCCATTACTGGGCGGTATTGTGCGTCGAGTCGATCCACCAACACCGTGAGATCTTTGACCATCTCGGGTGGCAGGACATTTTCTACGACGAGGAAGCCATTCTGCTCGAATCCGAGGCGTTCCTCCTCCGTCAGACGATAATCCAGACAAGCCGTGTCCATCACATACCTCCTTGTATAATAACCTTTGGTGCTAGTTTTAGAGACTGAACTCAGCAATAGAGAGGGGAACAAACCCATCATCTTGGGCAGGCAAACCATGCCAAGAGACAAGAATGTTGAACAGAGCCATTGTCAACCCGACACGGGTTTTGAAGTATGCCCAGCCCCGGTGCATCACTTTCTTGAATCCACATACCCGTGTCAGCATCGAGAGAACCGTCTCAATCATCATGCGGTCGTTCCACTCCCCTCGTTGGCAAATCCGCAGATGCTCAGGCCGCCAATCGACTTTGTCGAAGCCTTCATCTGCAAACACGACCATCTGGGTCTCGACGCCGTCGACGATATGTTGGAAGGCGCTCCCATCGTAGACATTGGCCGTGTCGCAATCCCAATCAACAACCTGACCCAGATGGTTGAGCAGCAGACACAGCTTGCCTCCGACAATCCAGCGTTGATTGGAAATTCCCTTTCTGCCAATCTGTTTTTCGCTTCTCCCTACCCTCAGGAGGGCATTTCATTCCCGTCTGGGGTGGATGAGCTCAATACCATAGGTGTCAATCACTCCAATCAGCGAAGGAGTTGCCATGAACAGGTCAATGAGGTGTTGATGCGTATTGAACAGACGAAACAGCCGCGTTCGAGATGGCAAGTTGGGGAACATGTCATCGTGGTCGCGCACAAGCCATCGATAGAACGCGCGGTTCCCTTTGCCTTTGAGGGCAAACAGCAAGCCTATGGTGACAACCTCAGATGGGTAGAGGCTCGCTTGGCTGTGCTTCAAATTCTTATCAGCTTCATTGAGCTTATCATCGACATCGCTGAACAGATGTGTGATAAAATCCTTGGTGGTCATGGGGTTAGCTCCTTTTGTGTCGAAAGTTCTATGGTAATCCCTTTCGACGAGCAAACGGAGCTCTGATTTTAGCCTCATGACCCTATTTCAAACTAGCACCATTGGTTTGGTTCCTAATGTATTTTGAGACGACAATCGATGTCCGCCGAATACTTTTCAGCGAGTTCGTTCAGCGAGCCGCACTCAATCCGATTCACATAAGACCGTTTCATTTTATTTTTCTCCTTGCCGAGCGTAGCTCCTTTCAGATGATTGAGCGAAGCGAACACCTTATTCTGCTCTTTCGCTTTTTTTCCATTTTAGCACGAGATTGAGTTTTTGGAAAGGGATTATAAGGACAACAACAAACAATCAAGGTGAAAATCACCGTGCGTGAATTTCCAAATTTTCGTGTCCTTTGTTGTTTATCTCTAGATACCTCTAAGAGCTTGTAGCACTCTTAAAAACCCTAGAAACCCGCACGGGTACTAGGGTTGCCGGGTT
>JAPUIP010000278.1 GCA_027296925.1 Candidatus Poribacteria bacterium
TCGTATGCCTGACAGACCGGGTAGAGAAGTTCGTGTACCCCAATTGAAGCACCGGCTTGAAGTCGGTTTGCAAAATCATCCCTTTCCAAGACCCGCGCAACCGTTGTGCGGGCGCTGAGCTGAATGACATCCGCGAAGGACATCTCGCCGAGCCATTCGCTATTGAAGACGACACGGGTTTTGTCTTCATCGAGGATTTTGCAGTACTGATCCGCGTACGTTTTCGCGTTGCGCTTGACCTCTTCCGGCGAAAGTTGCGGGCGCGTCTTCGATTTGCCACTTGGATCCCCGATGGTCGCGGTAAAATCACCGATGATAAGAATGACCTCGTGCCCAAGGTCTTGAAACTGACGGAGCTTGCGTAGGACAACTGCAATGCCGAGGTGAATATCCGGTGCCGTCGGATCTAACCCGAGTTTGATACGAAGGGGATGCTGACGCGCTTTGGCTTTCTCCAATTTTTGTGCCAGTTCAGCTTCAGAGATAATCTCTGTGGTTCCCCTGCGGATGAGATCCACCTGCTCTTCGATACTCAATTCTGTGTGCACGTTGGATTCCTCGATACCTCTCTTATTTTAGAAGTCGTGTTGTTCGCTGAACAATAAGCTAATTATACTACAGATTGAACAATAGAGTCAACTGATGATTTTGGTTCAGAATGACAAACCCGCTTATAGTCGGTCATCCTGAATCAGGAGCGGTATGAACGCATCCGCATCTGTCCAGAAATCAATCATCATTCCAGCCCGAGGTTTGGCACATTTCCCCTTTACCTTTTACGTTAACCTTGATAAAATAGACCGCGAAATCTATGAGGAAGAGAAGGGATTTTTCAAAACCGGAGTAAATATAGAGAAGGCGGATTCTTCGATAGGAATATTGCAAACTGCCATCGAGAGAGGATGGAATTATGCCGACAATGAGCGGTTCGCGGTTTATTGCGGAGACCCGCAAAGGCGACGGTGTCACGACCGTCTTCGTTCGTGCCTGCCATCCTGAAAGGCGCCTTGTGGAGATAGAAAAGTTAGGAATCCGGCGGTACTCTGCCATTTGGAGAAAGTCGCTGCATACATGGCGGACGGCTGTGCACGAGCATCGCTGGGGCCGGGCATTGCAATGGCGCAATCCGTTGGAGCGGCCAATCTCGCGGCGGAGCTCCAGAGCGCGTTAATACGGGCGCTTGCCGCCGCTAAGCCAGCGGTCGTGGATGTCGTGAGCGATATCGACGCATTCGCTCCCGGAGCTTACGTTCCGGAGTAATCTCTATAACGAAAAGGAGATCGATATGTTCAGTTCAATTCTTGCTCAGCGCGCCGCCGAAAATAACCCCATCCGGGTCGGCATCATCGGCGCTGGAAAATTCGGCGGGGGACTGGTTGCGCAACTTTCCCGGACGCCAGGCATGGAAGCCGTCGCGATTGCGGACATCAACCTGGACCACGCCAAACATGCCTATACCGCGAGCGATGTCCCCGCTGAGACTCTGAGAGCAGTGCAAAGCGCCGAAGAAATGAACGACGCTATCCATAACGGCAAACGAGCAATTGCTGAGGATGGTCTGCTCGTCACGCATTCTGACTTGGTGGACGTGGTGGTGGAGGCGACCGGCATTCCGGAGGTCGGCGCCCGTATGGCGTATCATGCACTAACCCATAAGAAGCATCTGGTCATGGTCAACGTGGAAACGGACGTGACTGTGGGCCCGTTGCTAAACCGAATCGCGGACAGTGCAGGCGTGGTCTATACTCTAGTGGACGGGGATCAACCCGGCGTGACAATGAACATCGTCGAGTGGGCGAAAACGCTTGGGTTTGAGATTGTCGCCGCCGGTCGCGGCACGGTGTTTTACGGCGATGACAGAACCGGCACGCCGGATACAGTACCGGAGCGCTTCGGCTTCAGCGAGGAGGTGATAAAGCGACGGACGATTAATCTCAAGATGTTCAACTCGTTTCGGGATGGCTCAAAGGCACAGATCGAGATGACCGCGCTCGCGAATATGGCGGGATTGGTGCCGGACGTCCGGGGAATGCACGAGCCTTCGGTCAATACTGCCGACATCGCTCGGGCTTTCAGTTTGCGTGAAGAGGGTGGGATTCTCAACCGGCAGGGCGTTGTTGAGCTCGCAAATAGCGTGGCCGAGGATGGGAAGACCATGCTGGAGGCACCGCTCCGGATGGGGGTCTTTGCGGTCATCCGGACCGACCATCCCTTCATCCAGGAGGACCTAACCGGCTACCATCTCCATTCGGGAGGCGATGGCAAAAACTTTCTGCTCTATCGTCCATATCACCTGGTGGCGGTGGAAGCGCCGATCTCCATTGCAAAGGCCGCGCTCTATGGCCAACCCACCGGAGCACCGCTACCCAGACCGGTAGCCGAGGTGATTACTGTCGCTAAGCGAGATCTGAAGCAGGGAGAACAACTGGATGGCAGCGGCGGGTATACGGTCAACGGTCTCATCGAAAAGGCTGAGATTGCCCGTGCGGAAAATCTGCTGCCGTTGGGCTTGGCTTCCGGGGTGAAGCTCAAGCAGAATGTGACAAAAGGCACCACGATCACCTACGACATGGTGGAACTCGACGAGAATTCCTTTGTCCTCAAGCTGCGCCGACTACAGGATGCGACCTTGTGGGATGTCGTTTAACCAAGGTGACTGCGCCCTAGGCAATCTCAACGACCACATACTGCTGCTCGATGGTCACGCGATAGGTCTCAGCGGTGTACGGTCCCTTTTCCAATCCCGATGTGACCGTAGCGCCGTCTTCGACATCCACCTTGTAGCTTTTCACGCGCATCCGCTCTGGATTCCACCACGACTGGCCTGTCTTGATATCAAACTCCCAACCGTGCCAGACACAGCGCAGAACCTCACCTTTGCGGGTGTATCTGTACTCGCCAGGCGCGTCGGACTCCAGAAAGCCTGTCAGCCGACCTTTGCACAGCGGTCCCCCCTGATGCGGACAACTGTTCCGCAAGGCATAAAACTCCCCGTCAATATTGAAAACACCGAGGGACCGTCCTTCAAGTTCAACAATTTTGCGTTCACCCGGTGGGATTTCGTCTACGGTTGCAACGACATGTTTTGCCATAGGAATCTCTGATATTGCGTGGTGGGTGTTATAATGGGAGTTAGGTATCCGGTGCGGGGCACCTCCCAATCCTAACTCCCAATGCGTCTTGCCTTCATTGGCGGATTTCTACAGCCGATATAGCTCACGCGCATTATCCGCCATAATCCGCCGCCTCACATCCGGCGCCAGATTCGTCGGTAAGGCGCGGTCGGGAGCGTCAAAGTCCCAATGCGGATAGTCGGTCGCGAACATCAGCTTCTCACGCGCATTGAGCTGCTCAAGCAACAGGTCGAAATACTCCCGTTTGGGCGGCTCCTCCACCGGCTGGGAGCTGAGCCAGAAATGCTCGCGAATGTACTCCGACGGCAGACGTTTTAGATCCGGAACTTCCTCGCGCAGCTTTTTCCAACTCTGATCCAGGCGCCACATCAGCGGCGGCAACCAGGCAAAGCCCCCTTCAATCAGGGCAAATTTGAGCGTGGGGAAGTGTTCAAAAACGCCTTCACAAACGAGGCTGATGACCTGCGCCTGAAACGCCTGCGGCATGCCGCCATGGTCCTCGATGTAGTAGGAGGGCCAACCTGCGCCGCTGATTGGGTATCCACCAGAGCCGCCAAAGTGAATCCCAATCGGCAGGTCATTGCGCACGGCGGCTTCGTACATCTTCCAATACTTACGGCGTCCCAAGGGTTCGGCTGTGCGTGCAATCAGCAACACCTGCACAAATCCCGAATCCCCACCACGCCGATCGATTTCCTGCGCTGCCAACTCGCCGTCTTCATAGGGAACGACAACGGACGCCCGGAGACGTGGCTCCGGCTTCACCCACTCCTCGATCTGCCAGTCGTTAAGCGCCCGCGCGAGCGCCGCGCCGTACTCCAGATTGAGTTGGCCGCCGGCGCCCATCAGGGGATTCAGAATCCCATATTCGATATCCCACGCGTCGAGCAACTGTTCCTGCATGAAAGGGAGGTCTGCACCGGGAGGCAGCCCCGATGGCGGCCATGAATCGTGCCTGGCGGCGTTCGGCATCGCTCGCGGATAGGAGCCGCCAGAATGCCCGCGCCCGCCTATCGTTTCGTGATGTTTGCGCCAGCGGTCGGACAAGTACGGCGCCAACGCATCTCCCGATGGCAGGTTGTTATGAATATCGCTGTCGATGACCGGTACCTTTTCACGAGTTCTTTTCATCTTTATTTCCTCCTTATTGATTAAGGATTAAGGGCTATGCGTACTTCACACGGTGGGTTCATTTGTGCTTCCGATACTCACAGGCGATAAAACGCCCGCGCATTTTCAGCCAGAATCTTCTTCGTCAGAGACTCCGGCAACCCTATCGGCAAAGCCTCTTCAGGCGAATCAAATTGCCAATGCGGATAGTCCGTTGAAAACATCAGCATCTCATCCGAATCAAGCTGGCCAATCATCCGAAGAAGCTCTTTGGGTTCTGGCGGCGCATCCATCGGCTGAAGCGTCAGGCGCATATGCTCGCGCATATACTCCGACGGCAGCCGTTTGACCCACGGCGTATTATGTCGCAGACCTCGCCACTCCTTGTCAATCCGCCACATGACCGACGGCATCCACGTGAAGCCGCCTTCGATCAAGGCAACTCGCAGATCTGGAAACCGGTCGAAGGCGCCTTCCGCGACCAGGCTGATGACCTGCGCCTGGAAAACCTGACCCATGCCGGCATACTCCTCCAGATAAGTTGAAAACCAGCCGCTCGGCGATGGCGGGATGCCTGGCGCACCGCCATACTGGATACCAATCGCAAGGTTATGGCGCACGGCGGCTTCATAAATTGGGTCATAATGTCGATTTCCGTAGGGTATCAGCGAGCGCACCGGCAATGTCACTTGCACGAATCCGGGGTGGTTTCCCAGACGTTCGATCTCCCGTGCTGCCAGCGGTGGATTCTGGCTTGGAACAACCAGTGAAGCTCGCAGGCGTGGTTCCGGTTCAAGCCAATGCTCGACCTGCCAATCGTTCGTCGCGGAAGCAAGTGTCGCTGCCAAATCTTCGTTGTGAACGGTTTGCACCCGATACGCGCAGGTCAGGAGGCCGTACTCCGCTTCCCAAAAGTCGAGTGTCTGATCGCGCAGTAACTCTAGATCTGACCCCGCCGGTCCATCTGACGGTGGAGTCGTATCGGGTAGCGCTGTCGTTGCAGCTCCTTTCGGATAGTCACCCATTTCAGGCCCCCCGAAGGCAGATTCACGGCAATAGTCGCACCAGTAGTCCGGTAGATATGGGTAAAGTGTTTCCAGTGACGGCACTGTGTTGTGGATGTCGCAGTCAATCAATGGCCAGTCTGACCGGACGAAGCTCGGTTTTGTATCCCATGTCCCCATTTTTCTGTCCCTGTTCTCTTGCGTCATACGATAAGAGGGCAATGACATTGCTCGACCCGGTGATGCCGGTCCGCCCAAAAACTGAATTGATGTTAGGATACCTTGTCCGCGCCCCCTTTGTCAACGGGAAGTTTAGGGATGCAAAAAGAATGCTTGACATCATCCGGCGCGTTTCATATAATGGTGCTTCAGGCACTTGTCGTGCTCATTTATCTTGGGCTCTCACTCCGCAGAATGCGCGGGTCTTCAATCGCAGAGGAACTGTTTAGACAGGAAAAATCTGGAAACGCTTGTGAAAGAATCCCGGCAGTACGAAAAGCGAAATTTCGCGGTATTCGCTGCAAATCAGATTTTTATGCGACTTGGTTGGATTTTCAAGACCGAATCGGTGATCATGCCAGGGTTTATCGACACCCAAACCTCTTCGGACGTCGTACGCGGGTTCCTACCTCTCGTCTCGCGAATCGGGCAAAGTGTCCCTCAGTTTCTCATCGCCCGCCGTCTGGCGCAAATGCCCCGAAAAAAGGTGCTGTTTACCCTCTCCGCGTTCGGCGGCATGATTCCCTGGCTGATATTGGCATTCATCTTAGGCTTCGCACGTTGGTCATCAAGCGTCATTGTCGCCGTGTTCCTTGCGCTGTATACGCTGCACTGGTTGACTTTTGGGTGTAATACGTTAGCCCTTGGGACGCTGCAGGGAAAGCTAATTCGTGCAGAACGGCGGGGCAGTCTGATGGCATATTCCAACATCATCGGATGTACGCTTGCCATCGTCGCTGCCTTTTTTGCCATGGCGCGCTGGCTTCAAGACGACAACACAAATTACGCCTGGATATTCGGCGCAACGGGGCTCTTCTTTGGTCTCGCGGCAGGCGTCAGTCTTTATTTTAAGGAACACCCTTCTCCGCCGCCACAGCAGCATCCGCCTTTTCTCAAATTTCTCGGCTCTGGATTAATGTTGGTACGGTATGATCGAGATTTTCGCAGACTTTCAATCGTCCTCCTGTTATTCTACATGAGTTGGCCGCTCTTTCCGCACTACACCATTTTTGGAAAGCGCACATTGGGGTTGGTATCGGGCGATTTTGTCACACTGGTGATTGTACAGAATGCGGTCAGCGGGCTTGGTTCCTGGATCATGGGTCACATTGCGGATCGGCGCGGTAACCGGGTTGTGATGCGCGCGGTTATATTTATTATGGCCTGTGTTCCTCTGCTCGCTGTTGGGATCAGTCGGCTATCCTTCGGTGCGCAGATTTACTGGCTTGTGTATGCCTGTTTGGGATTTACGCCGGTATCCGGTCGTATCATCGTGAACTACATCCTTGAAATCGCGCCCCAAGAAAAACATCCGCAATATCTGGCAGTGATGAGTCTCCTTCAAGCGGTACCGTTGTGTGGTTCACCGCTGCTGGGACTATTAATTGAAAAATCCGCTTTTGAACCCGTGTTTATTGGCGGTTCCGCGATAATCATCCTGTCGGCCCTGTTGACCTTTCGGTTAGTAGAACCGCGATTTTCAACAAGCCATCCTTGAGATAATCAGCTTGCCATCCGCTCCAATTCTTAATTTTCGGGTACTGAAAGGCTTCCTGAGATCTGAGGGCACAAAAAAAGATGGGCATGTCTTGTGCCCATCTGTGAGTCAAGGAGTGAACTCGCTTGAATGCTCATCTCTAATTCTTGCGGAAAATTCTATTCCGCGAACCCCGTTAAGATATGTTCCATCAGCATCACCCGCCAGAAACAATCGGTTAAGGGTGAATCGTTTTAGAAATCTTAATCCATGCTAACCCTCTCAAGACGCTATTATTTTACCATAGACGGGATGAGAACCGCTTTTTCTTACGCTTACAAATTAATGAATTGACCACCGCACTCACAGTTCATGCAAGGTGCGGTGGCAGAAGTTCATTGTCGCATAAAAAGAGTTCCCAATGTGCAAGCGGGTTAGAATGCATCTGCAACCTTAGCCTACCTCCCCATATGCGTTTCCAACCTGCTTGCGTTTCGCAGGATATGCGCAAACTTCATGCCATTGATTGTGAATGACTACAGTAGCGGTAAAGCTGGGTTTCCGCTGGGCAAACACTTGTAAAATGAGACAATAAAGCACTCTAAATTTTAATAGTGTGTCTAAAATGTCTCATATAGACGTTTCAACCAATCAACTCCCAGAACCACTGTGCGAGGTTGAAAATTCCGCGTCCAAGAAAAATGGAAACGCATATAGTGAAGCTGAAGCCCGCAACAAATGCTTCAGGTTCGTGCGTCAAATCTCTCATTTCTTCTTTATGATTATGTGTTTGAACGGCATGGAGCATTGTATTACCCCCAAGCGGATTCGCCCTGCAACTTGATGTGAGCTTAGGAACTTCCAGAATTTAAACCATCCCGGATAAAGGATTGGATCCTTGCGAAGGTTTGAAACCTTCGCAAGGTTAGAATGCCTATTTTCTTGGAAAAGCCTTAATCTCTCCACAGTGTTTCCTTGTCAAGATTGCATCATTCATGCCAGACACTGGGCGTGTGTTGGGAACGCAGATTAAGCATGCCTCTACGCTAGGAAATGCTGGTGCTCTGCCGGCGTATTGGGTTGTCATTTGAGTTTGGTTTGATTTGAGTGTTAACAGCTTGCGGATATGATATAAGAACGCAGAGCATTGGAATGAGTCAAGACAGGCTGTAAGCGAGAGTGGGGAGCAGAGCGTCGGAAGAACGTTCCCAAGCCGGAGCTCGAGAACGAGGGCAATAAGTCTACCCTCTCAACATGGATATCCATCCCTAACCATCGACCCACAATAAGGAGATCAAGATGCACGTTGGAACGCAGCACATCACCGGAGAAAATTGGACAGCCTATCAAGTCCTTACCCAGCTTGGCGTGAACCATGTTTCAGCCAACCCACCCGGGCCGTGGCGGCAGTGGGATGTGGATGTATTGACACAGTTCAAAGAGAAGTTGGCATCCTGCGGCGTTTCGCTCGACATGATCATATTGCCTCTGGAGTCTGGTCCAGCTAGAAAAAATAGCGCCCCTCACGTGTTTCTCGGTCAAAGCGCAGAGCGGGACCGGGAGATTGATCAGATCTGTGACCTCATCCGCAACCTGTCTCAGGCGGGGATTCCAGCCGGTCGGTACAATATCACAATCCTCGGTCATTTGCGAACAGAAAGCCGGGTGGGGCGAGGCGGAGCGATTCTGTCGTCGTTTGAATACGCCAAGCTCGATCAGTCACTCGCCGAATTTGAGGATGGCGCCGCCGATGCAGATGAGATGTGGGAGCGAATCGACCACTTTCTCTCGCGGGTTGTACCGGTGGCCGAGGAGTACCAAG
>JAPUIP010000279.1 GCA_027296925.1 Candidatus Poribacteria bacterium
TCAGGAGATGTCAGTTTCCACTGGCTACGTCCCATATTAAATCTGTGTCGGCGCAAAATGTACCATATCCCAGAGGGTCTTATCGTAACCCCATGATAGATTTTCACATACCTAGAAAAGTTCTAGCGTCCAGTTGTAGGATGGGGTGTTAAGTTCCTCAAACGTTGCTGGTGCTTGATGAAGAATATCGAGCCACTGATCCTTGGTCAGCGATAATTTGCAAGGGCGTCCTGACTTGTCTGCCGGTACGATTCCCTGTATACCATCTCGGTTCTTAATCTGCAGATACAGCTTGCATGTGGTATCCTTTCATCTATCTCTTTGCACCAATCGTAACCCTGCCAAGAGTATCCGATTGATGCGTTTTTTCGCCAACGTTAGGCGATTTTTTTAGTATGCCGCCCATCCGCCCGAATGTGAGAGCTATCAAGCAAGCACGTCGGGCGGTTGCTTAGGTGGCTATTCCTTCCAAGTTTTTCACAGTTTTACGTTTCCCGCCAGTTCGCGGCTTAGTCTTTTGATCCCTGTTTTTCGCCCGAATAAGATGCTGTTGGCGAATTCTTCGCCAACAGCATCGAATAAAGCAGTAAATGAGATAGGGTGAACAGCGTTGTCAGTCAATGCTCATCATGGTTCTGCCCGGTGTAAAGGTCGTGGTTGGCATCGGAGACCTTCTACAGTTCAGCCCTACGTTTCGGTGATTGTGTCTCTGGCTAATGGAATATCGATTGTCTTCAGTTATCTAACGCTTACAAGGCATGGGCTCACTGCTCAAATCCAACAGTTAGTGCGAGCCGGGGATTTCCGTAGTAAACGGGAAATTTTGGTCGATCCGTCAGATCGGCTAGTGAAATAAACGTCAAAAATGCAGTATTTTCGCCACTTTAAGGAAAATTAAGCCGGCCGGTCTCGCGTCCCGAGATTGAAAAATTACAGTTCCCGCGGGCGTGCTGAAGCCGGTGAAGCATTGGGAACAAATAAAGCGACCTTTGCCCATGTAAAGGAGATGAACAAATGTTTCAGAAATCACGACATTGCCATATTTTTATCATCGCCTGCCTGTCGGCGCTGCTCTGCGTTTCTTGTGGGAACGATAGCCCAGATCATTTAGCGTCTATTCCCCAAAGCAGCATCCTCTGGTTAACCGTCGATTTCGACGACGTGATGGCTGATCCGGCGTTGATGGGGGCGATGTCCATGGATGAAATCACGACGGAATTGGAAGCGCTTGGCATCCCACCGAATGAAGTGAGCAAATTAACCGTTTTTGGCATCTACCAATCCGGCGTTCTTTCCGATGGGGCTTTGGTGACAGGTCGTTATCGCGCAAAGCAGATCCTCAAACGTCTTTCTGAAGCGGGTTGGGAAGAAGAAGCCTACAAAAATGACAAACTCTACCGAAATCCGCAGCAGACAGAAGTATACATCGCCGTTCTTTACAATGACACCGTCCTTTTCGGCTCAAGAGACGCCCTCAAAGCGACATTCGATGTCAAACGCAAACGGGGAGAAAGCCTGATGCAAAAGTCGGAAACATTACTCATCGTCAATGACAGTATGTCAAGCGAAGCACCGATTACAATGGGGTTGCTGATGCCGCAAGAAACGCTGGATATGGCAAAGGCAGCGATGAGCATCGGCAAAACCGCATTGGACATCTTGCAAGTCCCCGTCATCGGAACGTTACTGGGTAAAATCGGATTCACTCAAGGCTTCGGCATCCACCTCCGTCATGGTGGAAACGAATTCCTCATGGAGTTACTCTGCCTGATGGAAAACGAAAGTTCCGCATCGTTCATCTCTGGCTCGCTGAACCTCATGAAAAACCTGGCGACATCTTTACCTCAAGGACAGATGACCACACGCGATAGGGAAGCGATTGCGACCTTCCGAAAGATGAATATCTCGCGTGAGGGGAAAATGCTTTCCATTGAGATGGTGATTCCGGAACGCGAATTTGTGAGAATGAACAGGTAAGTGCCACAAGCCGAACTTTCGCTGGTTCTGTTCGCCTGCGTTCCCGTGAGGGATGAACGTTCATCCTATTGATAAACCATTAATTGGATCGGTAACGCACAATTGAAACCCTATACTGCTCTGCAAGCCAGATGTCATCTAGATCGATACCCCTTTTAAATCATCCGCGTTTCGGTTGGTATACACGTTGCATTAAGTCGAGCCAATCTCTAGACACGTATTGAGGAAAGACCAATGTCCCAAAAACAGATCTTGATTTCCACGCTCGGGCAAACCCCTCACACCGTTACAGAAGTGGTTGGCGAATTAGAACGCCGAGGGGTGACCTTGACCGAGGTGCATACCATCCAAACCAAAGGAAGTTCCCCCGTCTCGCAGAAAGCGATGGAGGCCAAACCGGATATTAGATGGCACACGGTCGAAATTCCGTACGCTGACATCCTCACGCCGAAAGGTGCCGCGAGTGCACAGGCAACCATCTGTCAAACCATTTATCCAACTCGACCTTTTGGTTCAGTCGATTCAGGAACACGTCAATCCACAGCTCGATGTCGCCAATCCAGCTGTGGTGATTGAAAAGTCGGTCGAAGTGCTTGAAGATCTGGCATTGTTAGGCTTGATGGCACGAGGCGTTGACCACGAAGCGAATAATGACCTCAACGATGTATTGTATCGATTGGAGCGGATTCGGAAGAAGCTGCCAACAGACTCTCCGGTTACGGGCGAAGTTAAGCATATTCTGGCGGACCTACAGAATATTGTTGCGTGCCTACAGTTGGTTAGGCAATGTACGCGAGTTGGAGCACACGATTGCAAGGGCGGTTG
>JAPUIP010000028.1 GCA_027296925.1 Candidatus Poribacteria bacterium
AAAAACGGTTATTTACGGCTATTTTGGGTTCAGAAAAGGTCTCAAACCCAGTATTCAAAGCTGTTGAAAACAGGCTAAGCATCCCTAATCGCACCAGGACAACAATGAGCACGAATGGCAGTCCGGTTGAAAAGGCAATACTGATTAAAGACCATCGGACAAACTCTAAGCCCGTCCGAGCGTATGCATGTACCGCCACCAAAGTTCCGGCAATTGGAACAAGAAACGGACTGAATATCAGTGAAATCAGGGCCGCCAGACGGTTCAACATCAGTTCCCCTTGGTTTGGATCTATTTTACCATAAAAACCCATTAACTGAAAATGAAAAAGGGAGACAACCATGAAATGGGTGATGTGTTATCTCGTTTTTAGCCTTTTCTTGACCTCTTTGATGACTTTGGCTTCCGACGAACAAGCGGTTTACGATGCTCATATCGCTTGGATCTCCGCCTTCGAGCAGGCTGACATAGCCGCTATTGATGCCATTTGGACTCAAGCACCTGACGTTATTTTGGTCACCATTTTCGGTGAAGAGATAAAAGGCTGGCAAAAGGTCCAAAAACAAATCAAGACCAGTTTTGTTTTAACCGGCAGAACCACGATTACCGGGGAAAATCTGGTAATCACCGTCTCTGATAACAAGGCATCTGCAACCATGGACTACCGCTGGAGTCCATTCCCCAACATCCCGCTTAAAGCCACTGAACTTTATCGCAAAGAGAACGGAGGATGGAAGATGATTGCTCAAGATGGCACAGGTGGACTTGAACCGCTACGCTGCAACGCTGAAAATCGCGTTCGAGAACGGGTCCAACAAACCAAAGATACATTGGTCCGTAAAGACTTCGATGCACTTCAAGAGCAAATCGCCGATGATGATTTTACATTCGTCAATCTCAACGGCACAGTCCATCCTGAGTTCGATAAAGCTATCATCGGAAAGGACTTGGAGAAAATTCGCGAGTTCAGCTTAGAGGTTATCTTCCTCACCGATGATGTCGCAACGGCTCACTTGACCCTTACCTTGATTGGGAATAACGAACAGAAGGCTCAATTCGTAATCAAGAACTTTCAACTCACAAAGCTCGACTTTGCGCCCAAATCACTTGTCGTAAGGCCCAAAGAAAAGCTAACGACAATATGGGCAAGAATCAAAACCCAAACGCCCGGTTAGCGGGTATAAAAAAAGGGCTTTTCGCAGGATGTCTTGCCGGACAGCGAAAGCCCCAACCAGCGGTGGTATTTTACCATAATATCACCGCTGATTCAAGAAAGGATCAATGATGAATCAGCACTTTGACACGGCCCCTTCAGGTGGGAGGAAGAACGGGTGCGCATCCGCATATCACCGCCGATACAAGGAGGTTGCTATGTTTACTGAAGAACGTGCAACGGGTTTTATCCGCGTCACCCCTCAAAACCGATGTCCTATCTGTGACAGTGACCATTACTGTTCGTTCTTCGCCAACATGGCCGCGGTTGTCTGCATGAAGGTAGAGAGTGACCAGTCATATGAAACTGGAATTGGGACAGGATATATTCATCAGTTGAAATATGACCCATCACGGTATCGTAATTCGCATCGTGTATTTTCCGCGTTGACCACCAGGTGGTCAAGCGCCTCCCAAAAAGAATCTTCATCCCTTGCCCCACTCTCCGTTCTCAACGATGTCTATTCTCAACTCTATTCCAAACTCCCCTTATTATCTACCCATCGACAAAACTTAACCAATCGCGGACTCTCTCCTGACGAAATTAAGCAGCTCGGCTATGTCTCTCTGCCGGAAGGCTTAGAACGTTTGCCGACTATTAAACAGCTCACCAAACACCATGGGCGAAAGTTGCTTTCCGTACCGGGATTCTACTGCACACGATCGGGTCAAGTTTGGCTTGCGGGTCGACCGGGAATGCTCATCCCTTGCCGAAATATCGACGGGCAGATCATCGGAAACCAACTCCGCATCAATAAGGAAGGTAAAGGTAGTGGAAAGTATCGATGGCTCTCGGCCACAGCGAGACAACGACAGAAGGGCGGTGTGAGTTCGGGCACGCCAATTCATGTCGCTAAAATCGATGAACCGTTTCGTGAAGACCGCGTGTGGATTACCGAAGGGATTCTCAAAGCGGATATCGCATCGATCAAGCTGAATGAGACGGTAATCGGTATCGCTGGTATCGGAAGCTGGAAGCTACTGGAGTTGCGTGATGTTCTTAACCGACTGGATGTGCGAAATGTCGTCATTGGCTTCGATGCTGATGCGAAACAGAATGCTATGGTGGCAAAGGCGCAAAAGCGGTTGGCAGCGGCTATCGCATCGATGGGGTATTCGGTCTGGACAGCAGATTGGGATATTGAGCAGGGGAAAGGGATTGATGATGTTCTCGTCGTCGGTGGGGAAATTAAGCTTAATCGGTATTGCCCGCCGGTCAATGTGTCGGAGCTCCGCAAGGGTGCGCGAGGATATTGCCCCCACCCGAAGGGGAAACAGAAGCGAAAGATAACGTTATCTCCTCACAACACTGTAGATAGTGAGAAGGTAGAGGGCGTTGGGGTTTTGAGGTCTCGACTGCAGAATCGGGTTGAGAGCTTCGCCCAATATGGAGATGGCGTATTACTCATCAAAGCACCCCCGGGTTTGGGGAAGACAGTGACGACTCTCGATGTCGTTGATCGGCTTCATGGAAATGGAATCCTTCGGCCGGTCTTCGCAACGCCCCGTCACGAACTCATCGACGAAAATATACGCGATGGGTGGCTTCATATCCGACCCCGCAAACCCATCTATCCTGACTGCCAAAATTATGCACCCTATGATAACTATCGCTACATGCGGATGCACATAGACGATGCGGCGTATTTTCGTCAGGTACTCGATGTCGGTGAGATGCCGATTCTGTGCTGTCACCATAAGCGAGCGGACATACTGGGTGGGAAACGATACAGTGTGCCAACAAACCTCTGTACGTCGGAATGCGAAATCGGGAAAACGTTCGGCACCCAAGGCTGTCCGTACTTCATGCAGTACCGGGACTCACGCCCGATGATGACGGTTCATGAGACACTCTTTATCCCGGACTTCTGCGACAAGATATTTTGCGGCGCCCCGACCATTGGGGCTGAGCCGCTTTATTTGAACCATCAAGCCGGAACGTGTTCCGCGTCCGACGCGGAAACCTCTCCGGCAGCCCGTCAGATTTGTATTATTGATGAACCATCGCCGAGTAAGTTTCTCGATAAGGTAAACATTACTGTCGATGATCTCTCACGGGCGATTGTTTCTGCGTGGGACGAGAATCTTAAAAAGTTGCTCGAAGTTGTTCGCTCGACGATCGAAACGGTTGCTCGGCTCGACGGGGAGGCACGAAAACGCTTCCTCGGTCGGGCTGCGATGCAAGAGCTCGTTGATCAGGTGGGTGGGAGTCAGCAGTTCGGGCAGCTCCTCGATCGTGCGAATGCTCAATCGCCCCTGAAGCATGAGAAAGTTGTGATTAAGCTCGACGCCTTTCTTGATGAGACCAATCGGTCATGGAAAGTGCTCATCAATAATGAAGTCCGTTTTATCCCCAAGGCACTCGGCGATCCGATTGATAATGAATCGATGAAGGTGGTCAAAGGATATGCAATCAATCAAGGATTTCAGATTCTCTCTGAGATTGAGGGCGGCGATTCCGACGACATCCCGCTAAACTTCCAAACTGACCTTCTCACCACCCTCCAGCGTGAATTTAAGTTATACCTGTCAGGTAGCCCTTACAATTCTGCGCTGGTCATCACACCGTTTTGCGGCGCCCCGACCATTGCACTGAAGCCTTGCGTGAGATTGAATCTTCGCAAGGAGGTGTTTGTCCCGTCTGATGTGCCGATTCTGCTACTCGATGCATTAGGCAACCCCGATCTACTCTCCCTCCTGATCCGGCGTGACATTGACGTTTGTGAACTGCCTTCTGTATGCCCAGACACAGAAATCACGCAAGTCCTCGACGGGTCGTATGGTATTACATCGCTCTGGAATCAGAAGACGGACAAGCCAAAATCGTCACTCGATCGGCTGATGAAGAAAGCTGTTATTCCACTCTGCGGTAAAACTCCAGCAGAGACCTTGGTTATCACATGGAAGAAAGTAGCGGATTACCTTCGTGGATTGCAGGATAAAGGGGAACTTCCCCGTTCTGTCGCGGTTGAGCACTATGGGAACTTGGAAGGGAGTAACGAGTATCAAGACCGGCGAACGGTTATTCTACTCGGCACACCACAGATCAATCCTGCTGACCTCGAAGAACTCGCACATGCTTTGTTTTGCGGCGCCCCGACCATTGCCAATGACGATGAGCCGATCTCCATGGACACCCTGGAAGTGTTCAAGGCATATGACTATGTGGACTGTGATGGCAACGGATACGAAACACTTGTGAAGTGTTTTGTTGATGACCGTGTTCAGCTCCTCGCAAGGACATTTAGGGAAGATGAGATTATGCAAGCCGCGCACCGGATTCGCCCCTTGCTCACTGGTGGTAAGCAGATCGTGTTGCTCACCGACCTTCCTATCAATGACCTCCCCCCAACTCGGCTGACAACGCTCGATGATCTGGCTGCCAGTCTGGATATCGATATCGAGGTTGAAAATGGTCAAGATCAAATTTCGCAGGGCTTTTTCAACGACATCGTCGAGCAACTGATGGCGGAAAACGAATCATTTTGCTTTGAATGGATGAAAGCCGCGCTATCACAGACGTTGGTCAAATGTTCTATAAGAGATATTAATAGTGAAAATGACCAACGTCAGTCCCCACCTACACTTGTTGCCGATTCAACCTTAAAACGCTGGCTGAACCAATTTGCGCGAGAAAAAGGCTGGCATCGGTCAAAGGTGAGTGTGGTTCGCCGGAACCCCAAGCGCGGGGGCGGTGCGACATGGGTGGTTGTCTATCACGAGGACCCGGAACTTGATTCTGCGCTTGTCCGGACGGATTATGCGGAGTTGATGGATCTTCAGCCCGGCGATAATATTATCATTGAGCGGGTTGAGTGGGAGGATGAGGTTGTGGACTTTGAAAACTATCGGCAGGGGGACTTGTTCTTTATGCCGAGATTGGAGTGAATGTATTCCCTTTCTGCCGGAACGTGTTCCGTCTGCGTTCCTGCGCACCTCACACATTTTTTTCGGGGGTGGATTTTGATGCATACCAACGCCAAGAAATCACTTGCTCGGATTGAAGCGCAAATTGGCCAGCCTTTACGCGAGTTTCTTATTGAGCAATACGATTGTCGGGGATTGTCATTTCGGAACATTTCTCAGGGGTTGGATTCACAGGGAATTTCGGTTTCTTATTGTACGCTTTCTCGTTGGTATTATCGTCTCTGTGGACCGCCACGTTCGATAGGTGATGCGATGAAAAGTGAAGTGACCCCGATAGATCGGGATTTCCGCTTCGCTTCAACTTGACAAAACC
>JAPUIP010000280.1 GCA_027296925.1 Candidatus Poribacteria bacterium
TGGAGTTTGATGAACACCCAGTTCTTCCAGGGATTTCCGACAATAAAGGTTTGAACATCTGTGATTTTCATAGTAATTTTGTGGGAGCTATTCAAGCGGATCGACCTTCCGATACGCACAATCCAGAAGATCAATCGGGTGCATGACTTTCATTGGCAACCCCTGCTCCTTAACGCCAACTTGGATCTGTAAGACACAGCCTGGATTCCCTGTCGCAATGATCTCGGCATCGGTATCGCCGATGTGCTTCATCTTGCGCGCTAAAATTTCACGCGACATCTCCGGTTGCGTGATGTTGTAGATGCCGGCGCCGCCGCAGCACCATTCCGATTCCTGAAGTTCAATCAACTCCAACCCAGGAATCGATTGGAGGACTTTGCGCGGTTGGAACTGAATCTGTTGCCCATGCACAAGGTGGCATGGCTCATCATAGGTCACCCGCCGGTGAATCTCCCCCTCCGGCGGCTTCATCTCGATTTCCGCGAGGAACTCACTAATGTCGCGCATCTTGCTGCTAAACGTCTTCGCTTTTTCGGCATACACCGGATCATGCTCCATCAAAGCTTCATACTCTTTCAGCGTCGCACCACAACCGGCGGCGTTAATGATGATGACGTCCACATCCTCCGCCGCAAAGACGTCGATGTTGTTTCGGGCGAGCTCGATCGCCGTATCGCGAACACCGTTATGCACATGCAGCGCACCACAGCACGTCTGTTGATGCGGCGTGATAACGTCACATCCGTTTTCGCTCAACACGCGAATTGTCGCCAGGTTGGTCTCGGTGAACACCTGGTTCATCACGCATCCCGAGATAAATCCGACGCGATACTTCGCTTCACCTTTGGCCGGCGTAAACTCCCGTATCGTGTATTTCAGAGAAGGGTCTGGGATTGCAGGTAGCAGCGACTCCATCTCCCCAAGCCGTCCCATGAGCTTGAGAATTCCCAATTTTTGCACCAACCAACGAATCCCAAGACGTTGATACAGCCACATCAGTTCAAATATGAAATCCAATCGATCTGTGTGGGGTAAGAGCTCCTTGAAGACCAATCGCCTCCAAAACCGATGTTCAGCCGGACGTTCCGTATTCAACTCATAGATGGCGCGGGCTTCCTCGACCAGTTCGCCAAAATGGACACCCGAAGGGCACGCCGTTTCGCAAGCGCGGCAGTCTAAGCAGCGGTAGATGAACTTTTCCCAATCTTCGTTGATGGGTATTGGGTTGTTATCTCTGAATGAAGCCCCCATCAGATAGAGCCTACCACGCGGCGAATCCGTCTCCAATCCCAACTCGCGGTAGGTTGGACAGGTCGGCAAGCAGAGACCGCAATGGGTACATGCGTCCCATTTGCTCCAGCTAAAAATCTCGGTGCCAACAATCGGTAGGGTTTCTTGCTCCGGTTGTGTCTGTATTTGTTGCATCGTTCCTTCCTAATCACCCATTACGTTTTAGACTCCATGTTTCACGTGCTTTTGCCTCAGCTACCTGCTTAATTGCAGCAAGTTCCTCTGCCATTCGGTCCTGTGCATAAGAATCAGCGATAAAACGGTGGATGAGCTTGCCCACAATTCCCCTGCCGATTTCAAACTCGGCCGTATGCTCAAGCTGTGTTCCTTCTGCGTTTTCCTCAAGCTGAAACCACGCCCGCGCCGATTGAAAGGGCCCTTTGATTTGCTCCGCTTCGATGTGGTCCGGTGGGAGGAATCGAAAGCGAGTTTGTAGGTGTTGCGGTAGTCCATAGATGACCTCATCAATTTCAGCGACCATGGTATTGCCTTCCCGACGCAGAATCTTTGCGTGACGGACGTAGTGAAAGTATTGCGGGTAATTTTCGACATCCTCGAGAATCTGAAACACTATGTTGCGGCTGGCTTTGATGGAAATCGAAGTGGATAGGCGGGGCATATTCGATAGTAAATGGCGGATTTGAAACGACTATACATGCCGAAGGCTATTAACTCATCCTGCAGTTCACTGCCATCAGATTCGTTATACAAAGGCGGTTAAGAACGTCTTGAAGCTATAGATATGTCCGGCCTGCTCAAGTCGCTCCCTGACTCGCTGAAAATACTTGAAGTGTAGTAGTGCTTTAGGATTGCTCTTCGTGTAGGTTAGGTTCCTGTACTTGTCTTGCAACGCCCGCCGGAGATACTTCTCCGCGAATTGTGCTCGGTTAAGCTCCTCCGGTGGGTAGGCTGGAAGCAATTCCGGATCTCTGTTACGCACGTTGTAGAACCTTCGGTACTCTCTCAGTTTGGGATCTTGTGGGTTTTGGCGGACCATTATTCTGTTGCCTAGCGCCCAAGTCTCAAGGCAGAAGTGCTGGATCACGATTTGAACTTCTGCAATACAGTGTAACCCCGACAGGTGAGCGTCTATCTCTGCATACTTCTCGTCGAATGCCATTTCCTCTGAATCAACAGCGACAACTAATCTATCGATATTGCCGTGACCGTTAACGTCATCAATCGCCGCATCAATGACTTCGTAATAATGAGGATATCCTCCTCCGGCTATGATTGTAAAATGATTGTCCTGAATTTCGGATATGTGTTGAACGTAGCTTAAATTTGGATTGACTAACGGTACCCA
>JAPUIP010000281.1 GCA_027296925.1 Candidatus Poribacteria bacterium
ACGCATGACCATTGGAGAATTC
Source organism: Candidatus Poribacteria bacterium (assembly GCA_027296925.1). Classification (GTDB taxonomy): domain Bacteria; phylum Poribacteria; class WGA-4E; order WGA-4E; family PCPOR2b; genus JAPUIP01. Next base: position 23 of record JAPUIP010000281.1, read on the forward strand.
AACCTCATGTTTCATAGTATGAAGACATTACTTCACAACGGGTTACTTATACTGGGAGTCTTTGTGGTATATCGAGAGTGGAGTGGCGGGAAGATTCATTGGCGTCATCATGAACCATCAGAAGGGATCAATGCTGAGCCGAACAGTTCGTTGAGTTGAGGTGTGAACCCTAATACTACTAACAAGTCAAAATCAATCAGTGCTTATCGATCCTAACAAGCCGTTGCAGTTGACCCTTCGGCTTCGCTCAGGGCAGGCTTCGGGGAGCTGTGGTTTTATGAATGTTTTCGGGGTTGTGGTGCGTTTTGGTTTGTCGAATATCCTTCGACAAACTCCCGCCGCAACTTGATGAGCAAAATTAGGCATTTGAGGGCAGGCACACGGCCCTGCTCCTAGACGCAAGATTAGGAACTATAACCGTATGGAAAAACCGATTGTATTTTATAATCACGGACAACAACTCGTCGGGATGGTGCACACACCTGATAATGTGGCATCTCCCGCTCCTGCCGTTGCTTTTTTTCACGGCTTCACCGGAACAAAAGTTGAGCCCCATCGCATCTTTGTCAAGACAGCGCGACGGCTGGCATCTTTAGGGTTTTATGCTCTCCGCTTCGACTTTCGTGGATGCGGCGACAGCGAAGGGGAATTCTCAGAAATGACCATCGGTGGTGAGATCTCTGACGCACTCAAATCCCTTGATGTCCTATCAGAGATGGAAGGCGTGGATGCAGAGCGAATCGGTGTGCTCGGTTTGAGTATGGGCGGATGTGTTGCCGCCTCTGTTTCAGGGTTGGATGCGCGCGTCAAATCGGCCGTGCTGTGGGCGCCATTGTCCGATAACCCACCCGACGCGGTGCACGCGCTTTTAACCGGATACGCCCATCGGCCAAACCTCGATGAAGATTTCGCCGATTATAACGGCAACCTTATCGGCAAAGCGTTTTTCGAGGAACTCCCGCAGATTCAGCCGTCGCAGCGGATTCAACAGTTTTCCGGTCCACTGCTCATCATCCACGGTGATGCAGATGAAACGGTACCGGTGACCCACGGCCAACGGTACTATGAACTGATGAAGGACCGTGCCGCATTGACAGAGATTGAAATTATCTCCCAAGCAGATCACACGTTCAACGCGAAGGCGTGGGAGGATAGCGTCATCACCCGATCTGTCGATTGGTTCCAGCGGACATTGCTGTGAAAATCAGGGAATGGCCGGCCCGATGAATCGTCTGACGTACGGCGCAATCTGCAATAAAAAGGGCAATTCCCGCGAGTGCGCGAACTGCCCTGTTCTCGGCACAACCGCTGACCCCACAGACCAATTAGCCTGAAATCGCCGAAGCCACAATCAACCCCAAAGCAATCAGCATGCCGGCAACAGCAATCCCCGCCGCTGCATTATTTTCCTCAGCAATTTGATGATCGAGGTGGTAAGGCGTGACCAGATCGAAGATCTTGTATCCCACGACTAAAACGACCATCCCGAGGATGCTGTAAACGATACTTTCGATGATGGAGAGTGCCAGGTGTTTGAGGTCGATGAATGATGTCCCCGTTGCAACTTCACCACCGGTTTCTTGCGCACTGACTCGTGTTGACCACATCGATGCCGCAACAATGCAGCCCAGCGCTATACAGAAGCTGAGTGAAACAATTCTCTTTGCCATTTGTCTTTCCTTTTCTGGTCATTGTCAGGTAATCTGTTAATCGCTCAATTTTACCTTGACTTTGTCACATTAGATTCGTAGGTTGGGTGAAACGGCCTCGGGCCAACAGAATCGCCAAGACTGTCGAGTTTCGGTTGAGGCAAATCGAAAAATGGAGCAGTTGGCCAGTGAAACCCAACTGAACCAAACCGCGCACCACGTTACTTTCTTCAACCCAACCTACGGAGAAGGGAATCTGACGAAGTCAAGTTGCGAAGCCGAAAATTACAATGCAAAACAGGTTTACCTTGACACTCTACCATAATCCAGGATTCAAATCAATGATAAATTGACATCGCGCATTACGTTTTACTGTTTGACGAATCACGCCCATGAAATCCTTCCATCACTTACTCCCAAAACAGACGAAAAGAGTTATCGGATTAATGTCCGGCACATCCGCCGATGGTGTCGATGCCGCGCTCGTCGAGATTCAAGGACACGGCTTGGAGACTCAAGTTGCGCTCATCGCGTTCGATTTTGTTCCCTTTGAGGAGGGTGTTCGAGCCCGCATTTTTAATCTCTTTCGGCCGGAGACAAGCCGCGTTGACGAGCTCTGTCAGATGAACTTTCTCATTGGTGAGATCTTTGCCGATGCAGCGTTGGCGGTTGCGCAACACGCCAAATTGGGGATGGACGAAATCGACCTGATCGCATCCCACGGACAGACGGTCTATCACTTGCCGCCGCAGAAAGGAGCGCCGTATATTCCATCAACACTCCAGCTTGGCGAGCCGGCTGTGATTGCCCATCGCACCGGGGTTCCGACGATCGCGGATTTCAGAGTTGCTGATGTCGCGGCGGGAGGGCAAGGGGCGCCACTTGTTCCGTATGTTGATTTTCTGCTCTATCGGCAAAGCGATCGGACGATTGCGCTCCAAAATATCGGAGGCATTTCCAACGTGACGCTGATACCTGCGGGGGCAGCGGCAAGCGATATTCTCGCCTCCGACACCGGCCCGGGGAACATGATCATTGATGCGGTGATGGCAATCGTCACAGATGGCAGACAGAAATATGATCATGCCGGACAGTTTGCTGCGCATGGACAAGCTTGTGAATCGATGCTTCAAGACTGGCTACGGCACCCATTCATACAGGCGACCCCTCCGAAGACGACGGGACGTGAAGCATTTGGGCCAGGGACATCGCCAAACTGCCGCGCGG
>JAPUIP010000282.1 GCA_027296925.1 Candidatus Poribacteria bacterium
GTTTTGGCGACGCATCCTCCCACGATTGAGCGGCGATGATGCCTTGAGCCGTTGAGATATAACAGCTTGCTTGCTGTGCCCTATATCAAAGTGCATGCCAGCCTTGGAAATATTCCTCAGAATGGCCCATCAGCCCTTGCCACACAAGGATTCTAGAGAATTTGGAGAGTTGAAGAGGAGAGTTGGAATCGGCTCGGAGGTTGGGTCAGAGTGACCCGTATTGGGTCAAAACGACCCATGATGGGTCAGATTGACCCTTAGCTTGATACGAAGGAGCGTGCGTTACGGATAAAGGTAAAGAAGTGCAAAAGCAATACCGGTCAAACTCACACCGCAACAGTTTGAAGAACATATCTCACCTCATTTGAGCAAGGCAAAGCGCGGATTCGTCAGCACAATTGCTCTTCGTCATTTACTATCGTGAAAAGTTTCAACCAGTTCGCCAAAAAGCAATTGACCGATCCAGCGGTTAGGTGTTACAATTCCATCGCGATAGCCGGCGTCACTCATCTTCAAAACAGCTCCTACGCGTTTTGCGGGCGTTTGGAGTGCTTTTTTTGCGCGTATTAAGGAGGAGGAATGCAACGACGAAAAGGCGTTTTTCACTTATTGATTTCGTTATTTTGTGTATTGAGTATTGGCATCTACGGGTGCAATAATCAGAGAAGCAAGGAAGGCAGCAACCAGGGAGGCACGGCGAAAAAAAAGCAGGAGTGGGTATCGATTCTGGGCGGGGCGATGGGCGGAAGTTTTTCGCCATTCGCCGGTGGGATTGGTAGCGTGGTTTCAAAGGCGGAAGCGACGATCAAAATTTCCGTCGAAGCGTCCGCCGGCTCGATCGAAAATGTGCGCCGCGTCAACAACAGTGAAGGTTACATGGGCGTTGCATTTGCATCCGATGTCTACCTCGGCTATCATGGACAGGAGGTTTTCGCCAAAGAGGGGAAGAAAGAAGATATTCGTGTAGTGACGCTGCTGTACATCGCTTATAACCAGTTTTGCACACTGGCGGACGGAGATGTTCATCAGTTTGAGGACATTGTCGGGAAAAAGATTGCGATGGGCGCTGCGGGGTCTGGCTCCGCGCAGACACTGGAGCGTCTTGCGGAGCTTGCTGGCATTCAGGGCAAGTACACGCCCATCTATAAAGGGGGCACCATGGGGGGCAATGCACTGAGGGATAGGCAGGTAAGCGGTTTTCAGTGGCTTGTTAGCGTACCCAATGCTGCCATCATTGAGGTCTCCACAATCAAGGCGATTCGCATCATTGACTTTGATGCCCCCGCTAAAAAGTATGGATTTTACGAGAAATATCCCTTCTATTTGTCGGGGACGCTGCCGGCAGGCGCGTATAAAGGGGTTGATCAGCCGGTGAACACAATCCTGATGCCGACCGTCCTCATCGTCCACAAAGGCATCAGTGAGGAAATGGTCTACACAATCCTCAAACATGTCTACGCTCCGGAGGGACATGAAACGATGTTGAAGACCACGAAAGCCGCCAAGGATATGACAACCGAAAATGCAACGAAGGCATTTGTCATTCCACTGCATCGCGGTGCGTATCGGTTCTGGCAGGAACAGGGAATGGCAATCCCGCCAGCCGCCCAACCTATTGATTGAGGCCGCGTCAGTTGCGAATGTTCTCCAGCACACGTGGATGCAGCTCTCCGTTCGTCGCCACAATCCCGCGATTGGCGGTCATTCGTCTACCTTGCATCCAATCGAGCGAACGCCCTTCCGCGTCCGTCACTTTTCCACCCGCTTCCTCCACCACAATCATCCCGGCGGCGTGATCCCAGATGCACTCCCGATAATCCGGACTCGCGGGATTTGGCAGGCGTATATAGACAGATGCATCCCCACGCGCAACCAACCCGTACTTCACCTGGCTATCCATCCGTATCGGCGGCTCGGTAATCCCAAGCTGACGGGCGATTTTAACGTGCGCGTCGAGATCACCGTGGCTGGACTCAAAGCTCTCCGCAAAACGGAGCTGCGACTCAGCGGCGCGAATATGTTCCGATACCTCCTCGTCCAATGAAAGCATGTGCACACCCTCCCCTCGGACGGCAACGAAAAGGCAGCCGCGTTCTGCCTGTGGGTCATCCAGCTTCTGGGGCAAATTTGGGCACCCAAGCACGCCAAGTTTCACTTCTCCATCGATAATCAACGCAAGCGCGATGGCGTATTGAGCCCGGCGCAGAAACCCCTTTGTGCCATCAATCGGATCCAATGTCCAGAAGCGACTCCCCACTTCCCCAGCCCCGCGATCAATCCAATCGCAGACCGTCTGAGCGGACGCAGCTTCCGCAAAGCGATTCACATAATCGGTTACACGCTTCAGCAGCGAAGCGTTTTCTCGTAACGCCTGAGAATCTTCCTCGCCCACAATGACATCCGCCGGAAAGGCATCTCCAATTGCTTGACAGATCAGAGCCTGTGAGCCGAAGTCTGCCACCGTCACCGGACTGCGGTCCGCTTTCTCCATTGAATCGGTACGCACCATGTCGGATTGCACCTGCTGACATAACTGTGCAGCCTTCAGTACCGCTTCCACAGCAACCTGTTTCTCAGCGACCATAAGTTCTCCCTACACCATTTCGCAGTAATTTCGACAGTCTAATTCTCTTGTTTTTGACCGGAACGCAACCTGGCGGTTTCCTTTGCATCGACGGTCCAGTCTACCGTATTGATGACGACCTTGTAGACATCTCGCGCCCGTTCCGGGCTCACCTTGCCATCACGCACGTCGCGCAACACCCGTTGCGCATCACGGTCTTCGGGAGGGCCATAACCGCCGCCACCGCATGTGCGAAGGCTTATGACATCCCCCGGCTTGAGCTGAACCGTCACCTTGGAACCGAGTGTGGCGGCCTCATCGTCAGGATTCAGCACGTAACGGGCCACTTGCCCAGGAAGCCCGTCGAAGAGCCCCCACGGCCCCCACCGGTCCCGATCCGCCAAGATAGTGAACGAGACCTCATGATCAAACAGATAATCCCGACGCAACCCCAGACCGCCACGTTGTTCACCCGGACCTTCCGAGTCATCTACCAGTTCGTAACGAAGGATGCGGACGGGGTAATTGATCTCGGTTTCCTCAATCGGGGCATTTTCGGTATTCTGCCCATGGGTCTGCACCGCATCGGGACCGTCACGGGTGGCTCTGCCGCCGTAACCGCCTGCGAGGGTTTCATAGAAGGCGTAGAGCTCTCCGGTGCGCGGGTCGATGCTCCCAAAGCCCACCTGACACATCATCGCTTTCGTGCCAGCCGGAATACGGTCCGGAATGGCAGACGCGAGTGCCTTGAGGAGGACGTCACTCAGCCGCACCTGTGTTTCCCATCCCCCGACGACCGGGGCTGGCGGCGTGCAGTTGACCACCGTTCCCTCCGGCGCAATGATTCGCACCAGACGGTAAAAACCCGCGTTGACCGGCACGTCGGGCTCAATCAGACTCTTAAGAACGTAAGCGCAGGCGGAGAAGGTCTGAGCGTAGGTAGAGTTTACCGGCGCCCGCCGCTGCGGGTCGCATCCCGTCAGATCGAAAAGGACACCGTCATCGTCAATCACCATTTTGGCTACCAGATGCACCGGTTCATCGGTGAAGCCATCGTTATCCACGTAACCGTCAGCCGTGAACGCCCCTTGGGGGAGTTTGGCGATTTCTGCCCGCGTGCGACGCTCGGTGTAAGTGAGCAGTTGGTCGATGTAGAAAGCAATGGTCTCTGCCCCCATCCGATCCAGGAGCGCACCCAGCCGGCGCACCCCGGTGGTGTTGGCTGCCACTTGCGCCCGAAAGTCTCCCGCTGTTTCTCGCTTGGAACGAATCTGTGCCAGGATCAGGCGGAAGATATCCGAGACAATCTGTCCTCCCTGAACCAGCTTCACGGGGGGGATGATGACACCCTCCTGATAGACCTCGCGGAAGGCACCGATGCTTGCCGGCGCGCCCCCGCCCACGTCCACATGATGCGCGAGATTCGCGACGTAGCCGAAGAGTTCTTCATTGTGGTACACGGGTGAGATGAGCGTGATGTCGTTCAGGTGGACGCCGCCCAGATAAGGGTCGTTGGAGAGGATGGCATCTCCTGGACTGATATTCTCGGGACCATATTCCCGGATCACTCTCGGCACAAGCTCCGATAACGAACCCAGATGAACAGGCTGCGTGAATGCTTGAGCGACGGGCTGTAACTCACTGTCGAAGAAAGCACACGAAAAGTCGGCGCGCGTCTTGATGTTGGTCGAGTAGGCGCTGCGGCGCAAGGCGATGGTCATTTCTTCCGTCGCCTCCACCAGGGCGTTGCGGATGACCTCAAACTTGATTGGATCGAATGTTGCTTTCAACGGCTGCAACCTGGAGACCTCCCTGTGCATGAAACGTGAAATGGAATACGTGATGCGTGAGATTGCGTTGCGTTTAAGTCACTAATTCAACATTATTTTGTAGACACTGTGAAGTCGTCAAAAGCGTCACTATTCCGTCTGCGCTTTCAACTGATAGAGCAGGTTCAGCGCATCCATCGGCGTCATCTGATTGAGCTCGACCTGTCGAAGTTCCTCGACAATCGGGTGTGTTTTCGGCGTGAACAGCGCAAGCTGCAGGGAGTCGTCCTGGAAAGTCGACCGAGAAATTCGGCGACGTGGGCGGGGCACTTTGGGAACCGCTTTCGGTGGCGGCTGATCTGACGTATCCCCCTCGATACTCAGGTTGTGCTGCTCAAGCACTTCCAGAATTTGGTTTGCCCGATCAATGACAGCCTGTGGCAGCCCGGCGAGCCGGGCAACGTGAATACCGTAACTCTGATCCGTTCCCCCCTCGACAACCTTCCGCAGGAATGTCACCGTTTCCCCATCCTCATGGACGGCGACATTGTAATTTTTGACGTGCTTGTACTTTCCCGCAAGTTCGATCAACTCGTGATAATGAGTCGCGAACAGCGTCTTTGCGCCGATCTTCTTCTCGTCCAGGATGTACTCCGCCACCGCCCACGCGATACTCAGTCCATCGAATGTGCTCGTGCCGCGGCCAATCTCGTCGAGAATAATGAGACTTTTACGTGTGGCGTTATTTAGGATGTTCGCGGTTTCGTTCATCTCGACGAGGAAGGTGCTCTGCCCCATCACAAGGTTGTCCGACGCCCCGACGCGGGTGAAGATCCGATCGACGATGCCGATCTTCGCCGCAGACGCGGGAACAAAGCTGCCCATCTGCGCCATCAGTGCGATCAGTGCTGTTTGACGGAGATATGTGCTTTTCCCACTCATATTTGGTCCGGTGATGATGTGCATCCGATGGTCGCGGCAGTTGAGCGCCGTGTCGTTGGGGACGAACCCTTCCTGGGTAAAGAGCCGTTCAACAACGGCGTGCCGCCCATTGCGAATGATGATTTCGTCGCTCTCATCGATAATCGGCTTTTCGTAAGCGTATTTGGAGGCGACATAGGCGAGGTTGGCGATAACATCGATCGTGGCAATCACAGCGGCAGCTTGCTGAATCTCCCCGGTGGATTGAGCGACCTGTGCGCGAACTTCGCAAAAGAGATCGTACTCCAACATCTGGATCTGATCCTGTGCATTCAAAATCTGCGACTCGCGTTCTTTGAGCTCCGGCGTGATAAACCGTTCGGCATTGGTCAAGGTTTGCCTGCGGATATAGTGCTCAGGAGCAAGATGGAGATTCGCCTTGGTGACCTCGATGTAGTACCCGAAAACCTGATTGTAGCTAATCTTCAGCGAAGTAATTCCAGTCTTTTCGCGCTCCTGCTGTTGGAGTTCGGCAATCCAGTTTTTCCCGTTGTTGGTTATCTCTCGAAGCTCATCCAACTGCGCGTTGTATCCGTCGTTGATTAACCTGCCTTCGCGCACCGTTACAGGCGGATCAGGGTGAATCGCTGCTTCGCTCAGATCCGCTAATTCCGTTAACGGATCGAGTGCTTCATTCAAGGTTTGTAGCAGCGAAGCGTCGCAGTCGTCGAGTTGCTCTTTAATCCCCGGAAGCATGCGCAACGAGTCTTTCAGGGCGAGGAGATCCCGAGCATTCGCCGACCCCAAGCTGATACGCGAAATCAAACGCTCCATATCGTACATCTGATTCAACCGCTCACGCAACTCCTCCTGCAATCCAATCCGATTCTTCAGTTCATCCACCGCGTTCAGGCGCGCATTAATCTCCGCCGGTTCCAGCAGAGGGCGCAAGATACACTGACGAAGTTTGCGTGCGCCCATCGGCGTTACCGTTTCGTCCATGAGCTCCAAAACCGTGCCTTTCGACGAACCATCGCGGATCGATGTGGTCAACTCTAAATTCCGCTGTGTGTCCGCGTCTAGGATCATGAAGTCGGAGATTGTGTAGGTGTGGATAGCGAGGATATGTTTGACCTCCTGCTTCTGGGTCTCGTACAGGTAGTACATCAACGCGCCTGCAGCGCAGATTGCGACGGTCAAATGTTCGCACCCGAACCCGTCTAACGAAAGTGTCCTAAAGTGTTGGAGAAGCTCCGATCTCGCAGTATCAAACGCAAAACGCCAATCGGGAAGAAAATTCACCGTTGCTTTCAGGTCGATGCGAATCTGCTCCAATATCTCCTGATCCTCGAATTCTTCGGGAAAGAGGCATTCTTTCGGGGCAAGCCGATGAATCTCCGCCCAGAGCTTTGATAGATTTTCCAACTCCGTGACGGCGAATTCGCCCGTAGAGAGATCCACGGATGCGAGTCCGTAACCCCCTTTGAGAGGATAGATCGCGATGAGATAGTTGTTCACCTTCTGATCCAACGCCTTCGGATCTGTGAGTGTCCCCGGCGTCACGATGCGAACGATATCCCGCTCTACGAGACCCTTCGCCAGCTTCGGATCCTCCATCTGCTCAGAGACAGCAACCTTGTAACCCGCCTTGACGAGCTTGTAGAGATATGAATCCAGCGCGTGATGCGGTACGCCCGCCATGGGAATAGACCCACCCTGACTATCCTTATCCCTGGAGGTCAGCGTAATCTCAAGCACACGCGAGATTAGCTCGGCATCTTCATAAAACGCTTCGTAGAAATCCCCGACACGGCACAGAAGGATTGCATCCGGATGTTGATTTTTTAGACGCTTGTACTGCGTCATTAACGGGGAAAGTTGTGTTTTTTTTGCCATTGCGCACCTCGTGTGTTTTTCTGTGTTCTTTCACGCATTATGGTCCGCCGATCGGGGGCAGCACCCGATTGATTTCATCTTGTCTGATTCATTCTCTAGAGTCGCCACGTTTTTTACAATTGATCTTCGATCCATTCACCGTCATGCGCTGGATTGTAAATGAGACCCCGTTTAATATCGAGACAGAGATCCAGAAGTTCCATATGTCCCACCAGCACAGGTGCATCATCGGGCAGATCTGGGATCTCCAGCAAACCTTTCCTTCCCAAAACGGTAAACTCGACCCCCGAATAAATTGTCCTATCTACAATGCCGTTTGCTGTCAGTGACTTCGCCTTGCCCACTAGTTCTAGCCCCAACCGTTGAATAATCGATTTCGGCAATGACAGCCGTAATGCGCCCGTATCAACTAATGCATCTTTCACAATGACCTGACGTACCTCTTCAGGAGAGATAAATCCCTTCTTCGCTAAAGTGACATCTCCGGAATTCACCAATCTGATTTCCGTTGTATGTTTCACCATGATCTCCTCTCCGTTCATTTCGCCAAATCAGCAGATCTGCTCAACTCCAAATGTGGGAGCGACGTTCCAGAGTTTCAGTGTCACACTAAATAAGGATAGCACCGCCTGCGGCTTCTGTCAATCCCTATTTCGGTTGCATTTGCGGGAAAGTGTGATATAATTACCTCGCTGTACCACTGCGAAAATAAGTGAAGATGAGCAAACGACTCTTTTTCTCCAAGATCCTATTTCCGACAGCAATTGCAGTTACCGTCAGCTATTTCTTGTTGTCGCAGATTTCAATCCAAAGCATTCCTGAAACGCTCGGACGGCTGCCGATTTTGTCATTGGCGATCGGGTTGGGTTTGTATTGCATATTCATCTGGACAAAAGCCCTCCGCTTCCGGGAACTGCTGCTGATTGATCTACCGGTCCGGCAACTTTTCCCGATCCTCGCTTTGTACACCTTCTGGGGAAATCTCCTCCCGATGCGGAGTGGTGATCTATCTTACATCTACCTGATGAAACGTCGGGAGCAGATCGATGGCACGAAGAGCATCGCGTCACTCATACTCGCAAGCTTCATCGACCTGGCCCTGCTCATCGCGCTGATGGTTGGTACGGGCTGGGCACTCCGCTCCCACCTTGATGGGCGACTGTCTTATGCTACCCTTTACCTCGGCCCCACCCTGATCGGCTTCACGCTCATGACCTTGATGGGGATGGCTTGCATTGCGCCCAAGGCTTGCGTCGCGATCGCGGATTACTGCACTAAGCCTTTGCTGCGCTGGAAGCGGCCGTTCGTCTACTGGTTCACGAACCGGTGCCTTGCGGTGGTTCATGAGCTGACTCGGCTCCGCCTGAACCGGAGGTTTTTCAAAGTCTGGGGGTATTCCCTCATCAGCCTGGGTTTTCGCTTCGGATTTCAGTGTTACCTTGTCCGCGAGATGGGGATTGCTGTGTCAGTTATGAGTTTGCTCTTCGCACTGGCGTTTACTAACATCTTCAATCTGCTGCCCATCCAAAGTGTCGGGAACTTTGGGACGATTGAAGCGCCGTTCGCGTGGGCGTTAATGTGCTTCGGCGCATCGAAAGAAATTGCCCTTGTCTCGGGGTTCAGCTTGCATCTGATTATTCTGCTCTACTGTTTGCCGCTCGGTGCTTACGGTTTTATCGGCACGAAACGTGAGACGGCAAATCAACAAAATTGACTCATGACAATTCCAGATCTTGAAGTCTTAATACAGGTGTTCAGAAAATATCCGGAGATTCAGGCGGTATATCTTTTCGGTTCTGTTGCTTCTAAAAAAACGCACGTGGAAAGCGATCTCGATTTGGGTATTGTGCCTCAAAGTGAATCCTTTCACCAGAGGCGATTGGAAATCCTCGCTGATTTGGCACGTTACGGTTTCTGCAATGTGGACCTTGTTTTTCTGGATACTGACGACATTGTGCTAAAGTACGAAGTGGTTCGGCAAAACCGGGTGATCTATCAGACGGAGGATTTTGATCGTGGCGAAATGTACTCCAAGATCGTGCGTCAGTATCTTGATTTTCTCCCGTATCTAGAGGTCCAACGTCAGGCATATAAGCGGAGGCTATTGGATGGTCAGACCTGAAGTGATACGCAAACGGTTAAACAGACTCGGTGATGGAGTGATGGGGAAATGGGCAAAACCGCTTCACCCAACCCCAATACCCCAACACCCTCTCAGCCGAGGGCAAGCTTCCAATGCCCAATCCCCCCGCGATGTGGGACTCCGAAGCTTACCACCGCAGAATTCTTACGTCGAACTCACATTACTCTAAGTTGCCTGACTGGTTCCAAAGTCCCGTAGATTTCAACCCGTGCCAGGTTCATTCAGCATGAGATAAAAGCGCACCAGCCAATTTCCATGATTACGACAACAGATCTCAGCAAACGTTTCGGCAAGTTGACGGCCGTTGATCGCCTGACGATGCAGGTTGAAGCGGGCGAACTCTTCGGCTTCCTCGGCCCCAACGGTGCCGGAAAAACCACGACAATCAATATGCTAACGGGCTTGATTCGTCCCACATCCGGGACAGCGAGAATCTGCGGCTACGATATCCAGACCGAAGCGTTGCAGGTGAAGGCGATCACCGGACTGATGCCTGATACGCCGCACCTTTATGAAACCTTGACGGGGAGACAGTTTGTGCGCTTCGTCGCGGATCTCTACGAGATTGACGTCGGGCGATCCGAGCGCCGTATGGAAGAATTGCTGGAGGCGCTTGATCTCGCTCGTGCCGCTGATGAACTCATCAAAAGTTACTCCTACGGTATGCAGAAGAAGATCCTTTTGACAGCCGTGTTGGTACATGAGCCACGTGTTCTATTTCTGGATGAACCGACGAGCGGGCTCGACCCCAAAAGCGCACGCACAGCAAAGGAGATCCTACGTGCGCTCTGCAATCGCGGTTGCACGGTGTTCATGACCACGCACATCCTTGAAATCGCGGAACGGGTCTGTGATCGAATCGGCATCATCAATGATGGAAAGCTGATTGCGGTTGGAACGATGGACGAGTTGCGGCGGAGCAATACCACCGCAGATTTGAGTCTGGAAGACATTTTCCTTGAACTCACAGGAAGTGGCGAGAACGGGGAACTGGCAAAGCTCTTAACAGAATAATGGGAAAGGTATTGAAATCAGCGAAAAAGGATGTGTTGCTCACAAAGAAATGTGCTATAATTTACACTTCTTGAGGGCTACCGGCAGTCGATGTGCTAAATCCAGATTTTGCAAAAGGAGACCAACCTATATCGATGTATCGTGACCCGTTTCGTAAACATATCCTTCAAACCGCAGTTCTTATCCTATCCCTTTTTTTATTCACGTCAGCGGGATTTTCTCAAACAGATACCCCCTCGCCACCACTGAGTCAGTCCAATCCGGACGAAGAGGATGAATCACCGCCCTCTTCTTCTGAGCGCTCCGCTACGGAAGAAGAAAGGGCATCCCAAACTGTGGAAGAGCCAGAAGCGACCGAAGCAGAATCAGAGGAACCAGATGTTGAGAAAACAGAAGAAGCGAAGACAGAAGAAGATCCGCTGCCAGATCAAGTTAGCGATGCGCGGCTGAGACGTTTTGGCTACGACTACTTTGAGGGGGCACGTCAGCGCATCCACAATTTAGAGAGAACCCTGGTGGACGAGGGCATCCCGCCAGCCAGCATCAAAGATGCTATCAGCGGGTTCGTCGGCCCAATCGACATGATGAAAGGGAATGTCAACGCAGTTGTTCCCCATAGTCGTATCCTTCGTCCCGGCGATCGACTCACGCTGATTTACTGGAGTGAGCAGAGCCCACTGGAACGTCGCGAAGTCGTCGTCGATCAGCAAGGCAACGTGATCCTTGCGGAAGTCGGCAGTCTTGTCGCACGCGGTATGACGCTCGATCAGTTCGAGCAAGCGGCGCAAAATGCACTTTCCCGAAAACAGTTTGCAGACCTGAAACTTATCGCGACGCTGGATGCGCTACACACCATCCAGATCTTTATAACAGGGTATTCCTTTCGACCGGGGAGCTATGCCACCAGCGCTGTCACAACTTTATTTAATGCTTTGTATCTCAGTGGAGGACCAAGTGCAGATGGGGCTTTACGGGATATTCGTTTGCTGAGAAATGGGGAAACTACCGGTGTAGATTTTTACCGGTATCTGATGTCAGGGGATTCCAGTCAGGATATACCGTTGATGGCGGGGGATACGATTTTCATCGGTCCGGTTGGTAGGCTGATTACTATTGAAGGAGAGGTCAAGCGGCCAGAGACATACGAACTGTCGCCGGATGAAGATTTCAATACACTCATCGAGATGGCAGGTGGACTCCGTCCGACTGGGTTTGCGAAGCGAATACGAATCGATTCAGTGGTGCCGAACCAGGAGCGGGTTTTGCGAGACTTAGATGTCTCGACCGAACCTCGCCCCAATCCACCGTTGTACGATGGTGATCGCGTTCAGATTTTGCCCATCCTGGATGAAGTGCTGAATGTCGTTCAATTGGAAGGCAAGGTCAGCCGTCCCGGCAGCTACGAACTTACATCAGGCATGAGGATCTCCGATCTAATCGCCAAAGCTGAGGATGTTCTGGAAGAAGCTTATCTGCCACGTGCGGATCTATTCCGGCTCAACGCTGACGGAAAAACAACAACATTAATCCCGATTGACCTGGCGAGGGCGTTGAGCAATGACGAAGTGCACGATATTCGCCTTCGTCAACGCGATCGTTTCGTTGTGTACTCCAGATGGGACGTACAATGGATCGCCGAACGGATTGTCAATGCACAGGGGGCGGTGCAATCCCCTGGATCGTTTGAGCGATCTGACGATATGCACATCTCAGATCTCCTGATGCGTGCCGGGGGAGTGCTGCCAGAGGCGCATCTCGAACAGGCCATCCTTTTTCGATTAAACGAAAGACGGCAAATCGCAGAAGGTATTCCGGTCAATCTCGAAGCGGCTTTACGGAAAGACCCGACTGCCAACCTCCTCCTGAAAGATGGGGATGCGTTGGTGGTTCAGCGGTTCGATGAGGTGCGCTGGGTGCCGAATCGAGAAGTGACAATTACCGGCGCCGTCCTGAGACCCGGAACTTATCTACGCCTCGATAACATGCGGGTTTCCCAACTCCTCTTCCAGGCGGGTGGGATATTACCCCAGACCGCGACCACTGCGCTATTGATGCGTCGAAACGAGCAGTGGGAGGTCGCGGAGAGTCTGGTTGTCGATCTCGCCGGTGCGCTTGAAAAGCAGCGACAAGCGGATATCGCACTTCAAGATGGGGATAACCTCATCGTTTATACAGAAGCGGAGAGAGAATGGAAAGCTCCGCGTGAAGTTTCAATCACCGGTGCGGTCCAATTGCCGGGGGCTTATCGGCGAGTCGATGGTATGCGTGTTGGCGATCTACTCTTCCGGGCTGGCGGAGTATTGCCCAACGCCCACATCGAAAGAGTTGATCTGCGACGTTATCTCGCGGATGCGGAAAGGCTTGAAACCATCTCTGTCGATTTAAGCAAGGTAATGGCTGGAGACACCGACGCCGACCTGCTGCTGCAAGATCGAGATTCCGTAATCGTCTCGACGATTCGTGAAGCGGCTTACTATCCGGAGCGCGTCGTTACCGTCTATGGCGCTGTGCAGCGCCCGGATACCTACATGCGTACCGAAAACATGCGAGTTTCGGATCTGCTGTTTGTCGCTGGCGGTGTGCTGCCTGGCACACGAGAGACGATCGAGGTTGCCCGTGCCCGTGG
>JAPUIP010000283.1 GCA_027296925.1 Candidatus Poribacteria bacterium
TCAACAAGGAAGTCTATTAGACTTCGATTGCTAAAATCATGGGAGGTTCTCGGACAGCGGTTCGGCATTTTATCCGGACGCGACAATTGGCTTGAAACCGATTTATATCACACCAGACAAGGTTTGGCCCCCGGTTTGAAATGCTCTCGAAAGTTTACCTCATTTCAAATTGTCGTGTCTCCCCCAACTATTATCTGCGCCCTCGTCTATCATTGGTAATTTATGCGTGGGGTGCGCTCCGTTCTTCATTGACACTGCTCTCTACGGAGGTGGTCGATCAGAGACTCTCGTCGGCAAAGCCATCCACAAGAAGCGGGAGGACGTCGTGCTGTGTACCAAAGTCTTCGGTTCAGTTGGGAATAGCCCGAATCATACTGGATTGTCTCGCTTAAATCTGATGCGAGCTGTTGAGCGGCCATTTCCGCCGTGGACAAGAACCTCCACCCGGTACACCTTGGAGCAAGGAGGTTGGTAGAGGACTCAGTGCCCATAAATATAACTTTGCAGAAGCGATGACCGAACGCGTCGATCAGATTGTGCAAACACTCATAGATATTGGCACAAGGCATGATAGAACACCCGCACAAGTAGCGGTAGCGTGGATCTTAGACCACGAGGAGGTGACCGCACCAATTCTCGGTGCAGACCGGACTGAACATGTGGATGAAATTTTCGACGCAGCAGACTGGCGATTGACACCGCAATCCCGTGCCAAGCTGGACGAAGTATCAAAAACCGACCGACCAATTAAATACGCTTGATATCAATACGGGCTGGGCGGGTGCCGACGATATTCTCATACACTTTTGGATCGGTTGCGCCTTCGGTCGCGATGATCACGACTCGACTACTGGTATCGAGGTCAAGTTGGCGACGCAAGTGCTCGTCACAGGTTACAGTGGGTTCGACGATAATCACCCGTGGGCGGTGGAACGCGTTTCGTTCCCACAAATGCCCACAGATTGCACCGGCTAACCTGCCACCTCCGCCGGGGACAAAGACGCTTCATCTCGCCACGCAGGATGTGACACGGAAGTGGACGATGAAATTGAAAAACTGGAATCAGATTCTCGCTCAGCTAGCGATTCACTTTGAAGAGCGGGTGACTCAGTACCTCTAAGATTTTGTCGTTGACTCAAAAACGGTTTTCGGGCAAAATAGGGTACGGTTCGACAACTTCAAACTTTTATGACCCGTTCTTTGGAGAAGACATCATGACCTTGTTGCGAAAACGGATTTGGCTGTCAATGATACTATGCTTCAGTCTGCTGGTGACTGTCGTATCCGCCCAAAACCACGTGCTCTCCCTTGATGTGAGTGGGGAGTACGTCCGTATTAAAAGTGCCCCCGAATTCGAAGGTGGGGAAAACGTCGTTTTAACCATCGAAGCGTGGTTTATGGCGAAGCAAACCTCTTTCCCCGTTGTTGGCAAAAACCTCAATACCGCCGACAAAGAGTGGGGAGTCTTTCTCGGAGGTGGAAAGATTGGGTTTAAGTCAGAGATCGGAGATCGTAGTTATTCCCGTTCTTCGCCTTTCGCATTGGCATTGAACCGGTGGTATCACGTGGCGGCTGTCGTCAATAGCCCCAAACAGCAACTTCGGGTTTATCTCAACGGCGTGTTAGTCATCGAGGATAACGAGATGCCCAATCCCGGTCCCAGCTCACAAGCCCCCGTCGAAATCGGTGCTCGTAGCTACTGGCCAGGCTATGCTTTGGGCGACATTGACGAAGTACGAATTTGGAATAACGCTCGCACCGAAAGCGAAATTAATGAGACGATGTTTGTTGCGCTTAGTGGCGATGAACCGGGCTTGGTGGGATACTGGCGTTTTGAAGGCAAAGACGACACAGTGATTGATGTGACCGGAAACGGGCATGATGGGCAATTCGTTGATGATGCGACACGTATTGCCGGTGAGTTGCCCGCTCGTGATGAGCTACTCACTCGTGCCGATTTTCATCAGGCCTATCTTGAGTCTCTGAAGTTCGAGCTTTCGGTGCAAAGAGAGAAATCGAGTACACTGACCGATGTGCTTAAGATAACCGCGCAGCGCGTCCCCGAAAGTACCATCTTTCCGCTGTCATCGTCGCCGGTGGAGATTGAGATCCAAGATGAAGCCGGCCACACGCTTGCCACGCTCCAAAGCGAAACGGAAAAAGCAGTTGAATACAACGTCCCCGATGCGGTTGGGGGAGTGCTCAAGATTTCAGCCACGTACACCGATCCGTTAGGCAAGACACAGCAGGCGACCTTCACCGGTCCGGCGCACGGGTCGCTCGAAGGACTGCAATTGGATGTGCGACGACTCAAGCCCGATGAATTGAAAGATGCGCTTGAGATAACGGTGCATCCGGTCGTGCCAAAAGACACGGTCTGGACGCCACCGCCGCTACCGGTGGAGATTGAGATCCAAGATGAAACCGGCCACACGGTTGCCACGCTGCAAAGCGAAACGGAAAAAACAATCGAATGGACCGTTCCCGAAGCGGTCAAGGGCACACTCAAGATCCTCGCCACCTACAGCGATGTGCACGAAGAGACGCATCAAGGGGAATTCAGCTTAAAGGCACACAGCACAAAGCCGCTTACATCACAGGTGGGTCATTGGGAGACGATTGATATGACCGATGGATTGGGCGGGACCGATGTTACATCAATCGCCCAAGACAGAAACGGGGTCATCTGGTTTGGGTTGTACGAAGCCGGTCTCTGCCGATACGACGGCCAACAGTTTCGAACATTCACTACCGCCGATGGTCTCCCTTCAAACAACGTCCACACGATTTTTGAAGACAGAAACGGGGTGTTGTGGCTGGGGATGAAGGATTTGCATAGCACGGCGAGTGGATGGGGCGTCTGCCGATACGATGGAATAACCTTTAAGACGTTCACGACAAAAGATGGATTAGTGGGCAACGGCGTTATGGCAATTTATGAGGATGAGAAAGGCCACCTCTGGTTTGGTACGACCGGGGGTGTCAGTGAATTTGATGGGGAGACGTTCAAAAACTACACCCCTGCCGATGGACTCTTATCGAGTACCGTTGGCGCCATTACCCAGGATACGGCTGGAGACCTCTGGTTCGGGCACGGGATGAAATGGTGGTCTGGCGTGGGAACGGGGGCGACTCGATACGATGGAAAGACGTTCACCCCGTTTAGCGAGCCGGATGGGCTTTTGGTGGCGGTGAGAGCCATGGCAACGGATGCGGAAGGCCGCCTGTGGCTTGCTGGGGTAGGTGGCGTCAGTTTCTACGATGGCAAGTCGTCCCGACAGGATGGGGATTCCAAGTCTCTAGCGAAGCCAGATCCCGATTCATCGGGGCAATTTGAGAACTTCACCACACCGGAGGGATATCCTGGTTTGTCGAGCAGTGATGTGCTTCGCACAAAGCGTGGCGATTTGTGGTTTGCCACTTCGGGCGTCATCCGCTACCGCGATGGCAACTTCGAGAAGTTCACGACAAAGGACGGGCTAGTATCGAATTCCACAATGTGCCTTGCCGAAGATAAAGAAGCCAATGTTTGGTTCGGCACGTATGGAAGTGGCGTGAGCCGATATGATGAGAGCATTCAGAGTATTCCAGTCGAGATAACGAGCCGTGGATTCGCGGATGGGGACGGCAATCTATGGTTTGGCGTTCCGGGTGGCGGATTCGGGAGATATGATGGGGTGCATCTGAGGACATTCGCCCTTGAAGATGGACTCCCCAAGCGGATTTACAGCATCTATCAAGGCCGGCAGGGAAATATTTGGTGCGCAGGCGCCGGTGTTGTTGCCAAATATGACGGGGAGCAGTTCGAAACATTTACAGAAAAAGAGGGGCTAGGAGGCCATGGCATTAACACCATTTATGAAGATCGGAACGGGGTTTTATGGATCGGCTCAGGGAAATACGGCATTGAGACATACGATGGGGAAGAGTTCGTCCGTGTGGCAGGGGGCCAGCAATTAGCTGGGACGGAACCTGGATACCTTCGTCCAAGCGACATCATTGAGGACGCAGATGGAGTGATGTGGTTCGCCATGCAGAGTCATGGAATCGTCCGCTATGACGGGGAGACGTTTACGCGATTCACCACAGAGAATGGATTGCCTTCCAACACCTGCCAACAACTCGCCTTTGACCGCGAAGGGAATCTGTGGATTGCCACCAGCGGCGGGTTATGTCGCTATGATGGCAAGATGTTTAAAACTTTTACCACAGCCGACGGTTTGGCTGGAAACGCGATTCAATCCCTCTTTGTGGACCGGCATGGGAATGTTTGGTTTGGTGTCAGCGGCGGTGGCGTCCACCTCTTTGACGGGAGCAACTTCCAACAGTTCACAATCGACGACGGGCTTCTGAGCAACACCGTCAGGAGTATAGCAGAGAATGAAAACGGAGAACTCATCTTCTTCACCCCTAATGGCATCAACATCTACACGCCGCCTCAAGAGAAGATTCCGCCACCCGTTTTCGTCACCGAAGTGGTCGCCGATCAGGTATATGAGAAGCATGCCGAGGGATTGAAAATCCCCTCGACCGCCAAGCATGTCAGTTTTGCCTATTACGGGAGGAGTTACAAAACCAGGCGGTTGCGCTATAACTATCTGCTTGAGGGGGTTGATGAGGATTGGGGCGCCACATGGGAAGAAGCCGTCAGTTACGAAAACTTAGAGCCTGGAGAATACACCTTCAAAGTGATTGCCATCAACCGCGATCTGGTCCACTCACAAGAACCCGCGACGGTCCATTTGAAAATTGTGCCGCCGTGGTATCAAAACGGGTGGATTGTCTTCCCTTCAGGCGGCGGGATTTTGGCATTGTTGATTTACTCGATAATGTCAACGATTCGCTATGTCGGTGCCCAAGTTCAAATCCGAAAACTCAACGAGCAACTCAGCGACGAAAACCTGCGCATGGGGGCTGAACTCCAAGTCACCGAGCAGATTCAGCGACTGATCTTGCCTTCCAAAGCAGAGCTCGCGGCGGTCGGCGATTTGGACATCGCCGGTTACATGGAGCCTGCTGACGAAGTCAGTGGCGACTACTACGACGTCCTTCAGCAAAACGGACGGTTGAAGATCGCTATCGGTGATGTGACGGGGCACGGAATGGAATCGGGGATGGTAATGCTGATGACCCAAACCGCCGTTCGCACCTTGCTTGAGAACGAGGAAACCGATTATGTTCGGTTTCTCGATACGTTGAATCGCACCATCTATGGCAACGTCCAACGCATGGACGTGGATAAGACGCTAACGCTGTGCCTGCTCGACATTGCCGATGGACAAGTGAAACTCAGCGGTCAGCACGAGGATTTGATTGTCGTCCGAAGCGATGGGAAGGTCGAGTTGGTAGACACAGTAGACCTCGGTTTCCCGATTGGTCTCGACGACGACATTGCTGATTTCATCGGTCAGACTACGATTCAGTTAGTGCCGGGCGATGGCGTGGTGCTCTA
>JAPUIP010000284.1 GCA_027296925.1 Candidatus Poribacteria bacterium
GCTTTCACATAAGCCTCCTTATGAAGTCTCCAGATAAAATTCGTTATGGATAAATTCGAGTGCGATTAGCCAGCGATTATATCACCAAAGTTTGTTCGGTGTCAACAACGAAAAAATGTGGAATTCTAGCCGCTTGACACGCATAGGCATTCTGTCTATAATGATGGCGTGCAATCGATAAAAAAATCAGCGAAGATCAACGTTATGAAACAGAAATATCGCGCGGCCGTTCTTCATTCTGCGGGAGAGATACAGATTGATGAACGCTCATTTTCACCCCTTCAATCCGGCGAAGCGGTAATCCGCGTGCAGTTTGCCGGCGTTTGTGGTACAGACATTGCATTGTTCTCCGGCGATTATCCCGTCCCGCTGCCGTTGGTATTGGGGCACGAATTCGCCGGGGAGGTCGTGGAGGTCGCCTCCAAAGCTGATGCGGGCTGGATCGGCAAGCGTGTCACGGCGGAGATTAACAACACGTGTTGGGCATACCGTAAGGAAAAATTTTGCCTTGCCTGTGGGAAAGGATTGTCCACTCACTGTACCGAGCGAACAGTGGTCGGTATCATCAATTATGATGGCGCGTATGCAGAATACCTGCGTGTCCCCGTTGGGAATTTACACGCCTTGCCGGATGGGGTTTCGTGGGAAACGGGTGTGTTCATTGAGCCACTTGCCGCGGCCATTCAGACCTTTGAAATCACGCCGATTACGCCATCAAACAGGATTGTGGTTTTGGGGGTCGGGCGATTGGGCTTGCTGATATGTGCGGTGGCGGCTTTTAGGGGTGCACAGGTCTGCGCGGTCTCTCGCTCTCAATCCAAATTGGATCGCGCCCTGGCATGGGGGGTAACCGCTGCCATCCGTGCCGGTCAGCCCGACTGGATTGCGGCGGTTCGTGAATGGACGGGCGGACTTGGCGCCGATATCGTCGTTGAGGCAACGGGCAGCCCGGAGGGATTATCCCTTGCGTCGGAAGTTGTTCGCCCGCGAGGCACGATTGCCCTGAAAAGCACGTGTGGATTGCCGGCGTCGGGAATTGATGTCACAAAGTTGGTGGTCGATGAAGTGCAGATCCACACTTCGCGCTGTGGTCCATTCGCAAAGGCGATCGGATTGCTGACCCGCCAACCCTTGCCGGTTGGTTCACTAGTTTCGGAGATTTACCCACTAGATCAGGTCTCTCAAGCAATTGAGCGGGCAAAGTGGACGACAAAGATACTGATTCAACCGAATGGGTAGGATTTACTGGGCGATAGCTAATGCTTGAAAGGGTTTGCAACCTTTTCTGTGTTTTGGTCCACATGATATACTTTTACACCAGCGTAACGTGGGGTGACCGCCGGGTGAAAACATGATGATGAGACAGATTCAATACGCAACATTTGCACAAGTTATCGTGTTGTTGGCATTCATCTCCGCGACGGCTCTGGTTGGCTGCGGTCCTGACTTCGATAACCCGCTAGACCCCAAGAACAATCCCGGTGGCTCCGTATTGATTGACACGGGCTGGACAAGCTACGAACGTGGGGACATTGACGAAGCCATTACAAAGTTCCGTCAAGCAATCAACCTCGCCCCGCAGAATGTCGATGCACGCGTTGGACTAGGCTGGAGTCTTTTTCTGGACCAGGACGCCCAGGGCGCAATCAATGAATTTCAGTCCGCACTCAATATGGATGCGAACGCTGTTGATGCCCACGTGGGGCTCGCCGGCGCATTTCTTTCCATAGAAGCATACCAATCCGCTATTGATCACGCACAAGCAGCGTTGCAACGACGTCCCAATTATACCTTTGTTCACAACCCGCTGATTACCAGCGAAAACCTTCACCTCGTCCTTGCAGAAGGGTATTATTACCTCGGCGACTACACGAAGGCGATGGAAGAGATTGCGACCGTAGATGCCTCCGTCGAGATTGATCCGGACAACGTCGAGTCGGATCTTCTGCGGGCGCTGGAAGAACTCACGCAAAGTGTCGATGGCAGATGACCTGTTGGATCTCTGCGATTACGCATTATATCTCCCGCAATACGCAATGACATCACGTTTGACGATTGTTAACTCATACCGATCTGAGCGATTCAAATTGCAAGTATGGATGTGTCTGCCGCTGGCATGGCTTGCACTTTGGGGAAGCGCAGCCGACGGGCAAATGATGTCAAATCTTCATAATGTCTTCCTGATTGAGAAGGGCCAAATCTACTTCGACTCAGGATACAATCACGGCATCCGAGAGGGAATGCACTTTCAGATCTACCGTATCGATACGAATGGGCAGCCGGTCAAACTTGCGCGGATGGTGGTTACGGCGACCTTCGATCAGGCGTCCAAAGGCGCGTTGGTTGAGGAAGATATTGGTGTCGAGGTGAAAATTGGCGATCGGGTTGAGATACTACCAATACCGGAGCAAACAGCAGCAGGCGTGGCAGAACGCGCTACTCGCATGCCGCTTTCGGCGTCGCAAACGGGAACAGGCGCGCGCGCCCGGCATTGGTTCACATTGGGCGGGGGAATAGTTGCGGGCGGGCTAACGCTACACTTCCGCAGCAGGATGAACGATGCACATGACAAATACAACGCAGCGATAAACCCCAACGATATCGTTAAGTTCCGAAATGACACGGAGAGTCACCTGTGGCGATATCGCATTTTTGCCGGGGTTTCGATGGGGCTGTTGGGATATTCTGTATACAAACTGTTTTTGCCCCCAAATCCAGCAAGCACAGATGGCCTCCCCATCAGCCCGACGCTCTACCCTGAATTTTCCCACCGCCACGTTGGCGCGACTTTTCGCTACGCTTTCTGAACGGATGCCGCTTCCGCTATTCATAAACAGTTGTTTCAGGATGATAGCGTGCCCAGGCAAACCAGTAGACATTTATCGCCGGCAGCCGCTCAAGCAACTTCCCTTTGAGTTCGCCTTCGGTCGCTGCACCTGTAATCAGATTCCATGTCGTCCCCGTTGTGGTATCCCTCGCGAAATAGCCTTGAGTCGGCTCAAACGTTAATGTTTGCCCGTCCACCGTACGGCGAAAAACGGCGGTCGCGCTTGAATCCTTATCGTGGAACGCGAGCAGTGGCACGCTCTCTAACACGTCATTGATGATCGGTGTCCTCTCAAAAGCTGGAAAAGGATAGGCGCGATAGTTTTCATTGACCTGAACGCCGACAACCAGTTCTTTATTCATCAAGCGATTATCCGTATATCGTGTTCCACTGATGCCTGTGTCGGGACCGGCATGGTAACGCGCGTAACTATCGAATTTTCGCTCCTGCATCCGTCTCTCTGGATGGCGCAAATCGTAAGGCACCGAAAGCACTTTCGTCTCCGGATGATTGCGTCTCCAATCCTTCCAGGCGATGCGCGGCATGCCAGCCAACATCGTCAACCGCTTGCCTTTGAGTTCCCCTTTTACCGCTTCGCCGGTGATGTGCGACCAGAGGGTGCGCGTTTGATGGTCATACATCAGCAACGCATCACGCCAGAGCCTGCCGGAAACGCCAAACGTGTAGGTCTGTCCATCAAGCTCACGGCTATACACGATAGCCGTCTTGCAGAGCGGTCACCAGGTCGTGGCGATTTTCACGCCGCCAACCACGTCGTTAACGATTTCGTGCCCATTCAGGAGATAGATGGAATAGGCGTGGCTTTCGCCGTTGAAACTGACGCCAATCACCGGGGCGTCATCCTTGAGTTTCGCTTCGCTCGCCGGGGCAAACTCCGGGTTCTTAATCGCTGGAATTGCGTCGAAAGGCAGCACTTCCATGATGCGATCGCCAGAGTAATCCTTTGTCGCTGCGATGGCGCTCAGCCGGCTTGAATCCGACACGCAAGCGAACAGTGCAAAAGTGGTTGTTATCAACAGGGCAATCAGACTTCTGTGCATCTTGTTTCCCTTTCTAGAATCGTGATATGAGATCTGTTCTGTTTCTCGCGTGGACAAGTATACCACGACCCCAGAATATATTCGTAATTTAGCTCACGGATTACCTAATTTTTCGCCCTTGGTTAATGTGGAATTTCCCGAAAAAATATGATCGCTCCATGTTGGCTTTTGAACAGCAACGCATAAAAAAGCCCCGTGTGTAACGCACGGGGCGAAAGTGATTCCACAAATCCACCGACCGCAGAACGCATAGGTTTCTACACGGCGTAGCGGTAGGGTACATACGATGAGATACGACAGTTTCTTTTCAGATCACGGCTCAATCTGCTGATGGAATTGCACTTGACCCCCTTGGATGCGAAGGATAACCGCGCTTTTGGTCGCGTGTCGATTGGAATTGTAGCCGATAAGCGTCGTCGCGCCAGTGTAGCCACGCGTGGCCGCGATTTGGTCACGTATCGCCGCGGGTTCCAACTGGTCCGCTCGGCGCATCGCCTGAACCACCAGCTTCAGCGCATCGTACCCTAACGCCCCCGGGCCATCCGGACTTCTCCCAAACATGGACTGATACGCCGAAATAAATTGGCGCGCCGACTCGTTGAGCGTGGCGCCGGTCTGTCCGGACGTCGGCGGGGCCGCTGAAAATGCGCTACTGAAAAAACTCCCTTCCACCGCTTGACTCCCCATCGACAGTAACTCGGGGTCATCCCAACTGTCGGCACCGAGAAACGTTGCCGTAATGCCGGTCGCATTGGGTTGTGGAATTGTTCGTGCCTGCTTTATCGCCAGCGGCACATCGGGGACGAAGCCGGGCATGAAGATGACGTCCGGTGCAAATTGAGCGATTGCCGTCAGTTGGACGGTGAAATCGGTATCTCCCGACGTGTAGAACTCATGAGCGACGACGTTACCCCCGAACCCGGTAAAGTTGTCAATGAAGGTTTGCGATAAACCTTCGGAAAAGACATCTCCTTCTTGCGTCAAGACCGCCGCCGTGCTTGCCCTCAGCTCGCGGTCGGCAAACTGCGCCATCACTTTGCCTTGAAAGTCATCGGTAAACGCCGCCATAAACACGAAATCACCCGCGTCGGTAATCGTTGGGTTCGTGGCTGAGGTGGTAATCATCGGTATCCCATGATTCTGCGCGATGGGAGCAATTCTGACGGCATGCCGCGAGAAGTTGGGACCGATAATCGCCGCAACACCGTCTT
>JAPUIP010000285.1 GCA_027296925.1 Candidatus Poribacteria bacterium
GGCCCATGCCACCGAATGAATTCGGTGGCTGGAGGCGTTCGCCGGTGAAGCTCCCCGATCCTTCGCTGCGCTCGAGGACAGGTTCTGAAGATCGGGGTATCTACAGACTCACGCCGCACGGCAAAATCCTTAACCTGATGCGTATGCCTTCCGGTTCTTCCTCCTCCCTACAACGCAAATGTCGACAAACTTCCGCGACTATGCGCTAATTGAAACGGGATTTGCGAGATTCCATGTTAGAGTGCACATCTATCAGCACCGCGCGGCCCTCGGCGTTCAGCTTCTGCGCTTGCTGAAGCGCCGGAACCATTTCGTCCGGTTCAATGACCGTAATGCCGCAAGCCCCCATGCCCTCCGCTATCTTGGCGTAGTCGCCTGTCATCTCAGTTGTGCCATACCGCTCACGGGCTGCGGGATAGCCGCCCGGGTAGGTCGCCATGCCACCGTTGTTGAGAACAACCGTGGTAATTGGGGCGCCGGCGCGAACGGAAGTCTCGATGTCCAGGCCGGACATTCCGAAGGCGCCGTCTCCCATGAAGTTCAGACAGAATTTGTCGGGCTTTGCCAGCTTCGCACCTATCATCAGAGGTATACCGAAGCCGAGGTGGGTGGTCTTGCCCCAGCCGATGTAGCTGTGGGGAACCGTTCCGGGATAGAAAGGCACGATCGAATCGCGAGGGGCGCCTGCGTCATGCGTGACGATGCTATTTTCCAGGTCGAGAGTTTTGATGATGTCCCCAATGACGCGGTATGTGTTGATGGGCTTCTCGTCGGAATTCAGCACGGGCGTCCACTCTGCCATCCAGCTTTTTTTGAGTCCCGCAATTTCCTCAGCGACGTTTGTCTGACCCTTGCGGCCGTTCTCGCCAAGTTGCGCTTTGGCTTCCTCAATCATCGCCAGCAGTGTCAGCTTGGCATCGCCCGCAAGACCAACGTCAACCGAGAAGTCTTTGTTGATATCTTCTATGCTTTCCACATTGTGGATGATGGTCTTGCCATCCGGAATGGGCTGGCCGTAGCCGGTTCGGGTCATGCTAGAACCGACGGCGAACAACACGTCCGACTCCTGTATCCACCGTCGAGCGGGTAGCGTGGTCGCACCGCTGCCGGCGCCAACGGAGAGTGGATGGCGCTCGTCGAAGGAGGACTTGCCGGGCATGGTGCAGTACACCGGTATCTCGGTCAGTTCGGCAAATGCTTTGAGCGCCTCGGTCGCGCCGGCGAACATCACGCCCATGCCAGACCAGATGACGGGTTTCTTGGCATTCAGGAGGAGCTTGACAGCGTCTTTGATATCGCTGGCACCCGGCACTTGAAGCGCCCGCTTGGGTGGCTTGTAGTTCAGGGAGTCCTCCGGAATTTCTTGAGACCCAATGTCGGTGGGTATCTCCACGATCACAGGGCCAGGTCGTCCGTTCCGGAGGTGGTGGAATGCACGTCGCATGACGTGAGAAACCTGACCGGGCTGCGTAATGACCTCGCCATAGGTCGATACGGTCTGATATGTGCGAATGGCAGAGAAGTTGGGCCGGATGGCATACTGATCCAGACTGGGCCCTCCGGGCAGGTGGAGAATGGGAATGTTGTCACTGAACGCCTGCGCGAGGCCCCCCAGTGAGTTCTCCGCGCCAGGTCCACCCTGCGTGATGATGACGCCGAATTTGTTTCGATCGCTCACGCGACTGTAGCCGTCGGCGGCCATGATGGCGCCGCGTTCATGGCGGAACATGACAGTACGGATGCCTTCGTTGGCGACCTCTTCAATGAGTTGGTTGGATGGGAAACACGCTATCCATTCGACGCCCTCAATTTTCAAGATACGCGCCACCGCTTGTGCTGTATTCATCAAGAAACCTCCTGTGAATTATTTACGGAACTTCCAGTTCCTCATCATCCCAGCCCTGCGTTTTCAACGCATAGACGCAGATGCTTACCTTCCACTTCGCGGGGAGTTTTGCCGCCGAACCGGAGTGGGATGTTTATCGGAACCGCCTAACGAACTTTTCGCCCGATTTCGAGCGCCTTATCATGCGAGATGCCTCAATTTAACATATTTTGTCTAGACCGTCAATTGGAAAATTGAAAAAATCGTATCTCATCATATACTGCAGGAGAACATGATGAACAGCACTGAACAGATTTGGAAGGATTATCACGCGAAGCTCCACAGCTTTATCCAAAGTCGAGTGGGCGACGCTTCCATTGCCGATGACATACTTCAGGAGGTCTTTCTCCGAATTCACTCCCACCTCGACACCCTGAGAGACAACACCAAGATTCAAAGCTGGATTTACCAAATCACGCGGAATGCCATGACCGACTATTTTCGGGCTCAGCAGACAACAGAAGAACTCCCTGACCAATTACCCGCTCCGGTGCTGGATGATACGGAAAGCACAAGGCAGGAACTCGCTGATTGTCTTTTGCCGATGATCGAAAATCTGCCCGAAAAATATCGTCAATCCGTTATGCAGTCTGAAATTGAGGGACTGACACAGAAAGCATTGGCTGAAAAACAAGGCATTTCTCTATCCGGCGCCAAGTCGCGGGTGCAAAGAGGGCGAAAGCTGATAAAGCAGATGTTTTTAGACTGCTGCCTTTTGCAGTTTGATCATCGGGGAAAGGTCATTGATTATGAAGCCAAAGATGCTGACTGCTGCGGCAAATGCTGAAATTTTTCCCAGAACGTTTGCGTCCTTTTGTAGAAATCTGCGTCTATGTAGGCGAAATGTAATTTAAATCCAAATCTAGGAGATACAAAGATGCAAACCTTTAGAGATGAAGAAATTCGGCAAGCTGTGCGTGAAACCTACGGGAAGATCGCAGAATCAGAGGGCACTTTCGGCTGTTGCGGTACGGAGCCGTCCACCAACGTTGCTGGAGGCTGCTGTGGTATAGACGATACGGCTTGTGGTACAGATTCGCCGGAAGCGGCCTCAGTCCGTCTCGGCTATTCCGACGCTGATGCGTCCACCGTACCTCAAGGGGCAAATATGGGTCTGGGATGCGGCAATCCGCAGGCAATTGCTTCTCTGAAACCTGGAGAAACCGTCCTCGATTTAGGCAGCGGAGGCGGCTTCGACTGCTTTCTTGCCGCGGAAGCGGTGGGAGAAAACGGTCATGTGATTGGTGTGGATATGACGCCAGCAATGATAACCAAGGCCCGCAAGAATGCGGTAGCGGGTGGGTTTCGGAATGTTGAGTTCCGGCTCGGAGAAATCGAACATCTGCCTGTGCCAGATAACGCGGTGGACGT
>JAPUIP010000286.1 GCA_027296925.1 Candidatus Poribacteria bacterium
TCAAAGTGGAAGGCAGCAAGGCTTGCGCTGTAGAGCCTGGCGTGAGCCGCTCCGCGGGGTCTAAGAGCAGGGCATGGTAGACGCGTGGGTCCCCCAGGAACCTGGGAGGTCTCTGATTCTCCGTTGTGGACTGAACGGTGCGGGCGCCGTTTAAGAAGAGGTCCAGGCCGGCGGCACGACGTGCCGTGTCGCACGGAGCGAATGCAGCACAAGCACAACGGTACGTTGCCCTGCAAAGGGCACGGACGGAATCAGAGAAATCGGAGTTTTCTCATAGTACCGATGAAGCCGGCGAACGTATCCCGAGCGGAGCCGGTGGAGGGAAGGGGAAGACCGGGTCAAGGTGCTCGAGGAGGGATAGATGGCAGGAACACCGAGTCCACAGACCATCTCAACACAACAACTTGAGCTTGCAGAGCGAGCCGAACGCTATCCACGTGAAGCGTTGTTGACGCTGGCTCACTTCATTGATCTTAACTGGTTGCGCGAGGCGTATCGCCGGACGCGGAAAGATGGAGCGGCGGGCGTAGACGGCGAAGTGGCGGCTGACTACGAAGCGGATCTTGAGGAGAACTTGTCGAGTCTACTCGAAAGGTTCAAGTCGGGGAGCTATCGAGCGCCGCCGGTGAAACGCGTATATATCCCGAAGGGTGACGGTAAACGTCTGCGACCGATCGGCATACCGACGTTGGAGGACAAAGTTCTGCAACGGGCGGTGGTGATGTTGTTGGAGCCGATCTACGAACAACAGTTCTTAGACTGTTCGTATGGCATTAGGCCGGGACGTTCGGCACACCAAGCGCTGGATCATTTGTGGCAGCAAACGATGTCGCTGGCGCGATGTTGGTTAATCGAGTTCGATATCGAGAGCTTCTTTGACCGAGTCGATAGAGCGCGGCTTGGGGAGGTGGTGGCGGTGGATAACTGCTTTTAGCTGAGCGCCGAAGTCAGCATGCCGCACGAGGTTTGAAGCATCTCCACGGCCGCTTTCGAGAGGATTGCAGACAGAATCCTTAGCAGAGCTGCACTGCCGCGATAAGGCCGCTGACGACCCACAGCGGTCATCGTGAAAGCTTAATCTGCGGAACGGGACTCGTGCCGCTTGTTCCAGAGATCGAGCAGTACCATCGGATCTTCTGGTTGACCATCGAACGTCGCGGCGTCCTCATTTACACCGATCCATGATTGCGCGCTACCCATCCAAGCATGGGCGACAGGGCGAACCCACGAGGTGTCGTCTAACGTCCCAGCGGCAACAAGCGCGACATCTGGCATCTGCTTCCATATTGCCCAAAGCCGGCCCCCGCATCTTTTGCAATTCACAAAATCCACGATCTCATTTTGAAACGTACCCGGTTTGCCTTGGTTTACACGAATCTCGGCAAGCGGAATAACAACAGTCAATGTGAACGCAGCTCCTGATCGAGTTTGACAATCAGTACAGTGACACGCATAGCAACTAAGCGGTTCACACGTAAACTGATACCTGACGTCACCGCAAGCGCATCCACCTTCCTTGATTTCGGCCATCATCTACTCCTATTGATACTTCAAACATTGGTTACCGAACAATAGGGTCAGAAATTGCTGTTTGCCAGTATTCGCCGACCGCTTCTGGCCGATCTGCATCATTGTGATCGCGGAGGCGTCCGTCTGTTTTGGAGCGGTGGGAAGCCGCACCTATGCGGCACTGCAACGGAAAGCCGTCGTTGCCTGTCCCGTGAGGCGAAATCACAAATGATTCGGAAATTCCGGAGGTCTATGCTTAATGGAAGGCGCCGCGGTGGCGTCTTATCGATAACCATTAATCATAGAATTTGGAGGATTAAATCATGCCCATAGGAAACGAAATCGGAGCATTTTCATTGAACAGCACTTCGATCACCTACCAGCCGGGTGAGGGTGGCTCGGAAACCGCGGAAATAAATTACGAAGGCACCATCGAAGGAAGCGGTGCGTCTGGCACCGTGCTTGGCACCATGAAGGTGGCGCCAGCGGCCGACGCAACGAACGGCACTTGGACATGGTGTGGGCGCGAATTTGCAGCGGACGGTGCTACCCGTGTGTTGACCGGCCCATTTTGCGTGTGGCGGATAGGAATAAGTAACGCGAAGGCCTGGGCCGAAAATCAGACTAGTCCGTGGGCACACGGGAGTTTCATCATGTTCAAGAAATGCTTTGTCCTTGTGTTACTGGGGCTTTTCGGGCTGCCGGCGTCGTGGGCTCTCCCGATTTCCATACAAGGTTGCAGCGATGCCCAATTCGCCGCATGCAGTCTTGACCTGTCCGCCACCGTAATCGGCCCAGTACCAGTGCTCGGGGAGGGTGCGGAAAGTTGGGTGTTCGACGATATGGCGCATCTCCAAAGTCAGAATCAATCCCACCAAGCTGAATTAAAATACGAGGTAACTGGAAGGGGCATCTATCGATGGGACCTACAATTCACGTGGACTGACGAATTCGGCATGGTATTGCGGCAGACGGCCGGTACGGCTGGTAGAGCGCACGTCCACGGGATCGAAGCCAGCCCAACATTCTCGACGATGATAGATGGAGGCAGTGTTGACATTTTTCATGATTTCCAGATAAGTTTTTTCCCCGTCTCCTGCGATAACCACTTTGATGTACCGAACTTGCGTCAGCACAATTGCACCGGTGACATGAGCTTTAACCTTATAGAGGTGGAGTTTAGTCCGGTGATTCGCGGGGTTTGGGGCGACATCCCCGAACCCACCGCCACCCCCGAGCCCACTACCCTCGCCCTCATGGGATTAGCACTCGCAGGATTGGGTTTCCAAAGGCGTAAAGCCGCATAAACAAAAAGACATTGCTGGTGACAAGGAACCCGCTTCGGCGGGTTTCTTTTTGCACACTCGATGTCCGCTCATGGCCGTGAACCGACCTGCACTGCTAACGATCCGCTGAACACAGTCGCACGACCGCTTTCGAGAGCATTGCAGA
>JAPUIP010000287.1 GCA_027296925.1 Candidatus Poribacteria bacterium
AGGTGTGGCCCACATCCTTATATCGAACTCACGGCACCTAACAAACTCATAATAAGTGTGGCGTTTGCACTTATACCATCGTCGTGCCGTCCAAAGCGTCATCGGTCAAAACTTTGCTACAGTTGCCCGGAAGAGACATCCCAGTTTGCCATTAAGGATTGGTAAGCCGCGTCCTCGTAACGTTCCAGTCGCAAGTGCGATGCGTAGCCGGGAAGCGTGCCACCGGTGATGTGAGTTGCTAGCAACTCGCCTGCCGCCTGAGACGCCATAATCCCGTAGCCGGACAGGGCACCAATGATGTATGCGCCTTGGATTGGCAACGGGCCGATTAACGGACGATTTTCAGCAGTTTTACAATAGTACCCGCCATCGACATAGGCTTCCCTCCCTCGACCAAAATACGCCGACAAGCCGGGGATCATCCGGGCAAGGCCACGGATCAGGACTTCGGGATAATCTCGATCGAACTGTGGTGGCCAAACGGGCTCCTGGGGCTTGATGTCGTAGGTCCAAATCACAAGCAGCACATGGGTATGGCCATCAGTGCGAGGCCGGAAGTGAACCCCGGCCGGAAACGCATCCAGCAGCCAGCGGGTCTCATCCTTGGCCTCCAGTTGAGCCCGCTCAGCGGCAGTCCACGCGAGGGCAACCGGGTCATTCCAAAACATCAAAGGTGCATCGGGCGGTACGATTCCCAGATCATCTCGGAGAGCGATCTTACCGTGCAGTTCATTGAAAATGGGAAGGTCCAGCCCTAGCATGGCACCAACTCGCTTGAGATAGGGGCCAGCAGCGATGACGAAGGTGTTCGTGTTGATTTGGTCTCCGGTGTGAAGCTGGACCCTTTGCACCCGATTGTTGATGACGCTGACGCCCGTCACTTGCGCCCGAAGCAAACGCACACCGTGCGCTTGCGCTTGGTCTAACAACCACTTGCCCAATCGGAGCGGGTCCAGCCAGCCACAGCGACGGACGTGCAGCGCCGCTACTGAGTCCTCGGTGACAAATGGGAACTGCTGTCGAATCAGATCCGGGGATAACAGGAGGTCGGCACCGGTAGGCAGATTATCAAAACGTTGAGATGGCGATGGGGTGTACGGCAGCGAGCCCGGATGCTCACGGATTGGCCCGGCGCCGAGCGCGGAAATCTCGGTAGCCGTTCGCTTCATGATCGGGATTTGGTAAGGCTCGGCTGTTAGGAACACATAACCGCGCCGGTTCAATTGAAAGCAATTGTCGCTCTCTTGAGCCAGCGTTTCCAGCAGGTCGATGCTACGGTTCATGAAACGTACCATCGTATCGTCGGGGCCGGGCCACCAGTTGCGGTACGCCGCTGTCCCTTTATCGCTGGTCAGCGTCAACGGCTGCCTTTCATCGACCAGAGTGATGTTCTTGACCCCGTGCCGGACTGCCAGGTGATAGGCGGCGGCAATGCCGGCCATCCCCGCTCCACAGATGACGATATCCGAATTGAGACGTGTCAAACCCAACTCCTTTCTTGTTGTGCTGGAATTCTAGGTCTGGAGGCGCCGTTCCACGAGCAGTCGGTTGAGCAGTTTGATAAGGTGATGCGGATTAATATATAACGTGAGTTCGATTTGATAACGTTGGTATTGGACAGAATCTTGGTGAACTGTTCCAGGTCTACCCGGAGTGGAAATCGATTGAGCCACAGGCTGCCCCCTGCCCGGCCGGATCGATTGTTTGGCACAACGGGCTGACTGCCCATGCCGCCGGCGCCAACATGACCATTGCATCTCGGCGCGCGATGACCTGCGCTTTTATGCCGGATGGTTCAACCTTTAACGGCAAACAGAACGTCCTGCCGGATGGATATTTTGCGTCGCTGAAGATTGGAGCGCTGCTCAATAACGCCCACCAAAATCCGTTAGTCTGGCATAACTCGTGAGCACAATAGACTGAAAGATGTGGAAGGCTGTGGACTACGTTTGGCGATTATGAAACCGTCACCGCGGGTGGATTGATGAAGTCATGATATTTCTGTGCGACCTTTCCATCGGAAGCATCACCGGCATGGATGTAGACACGGAACCGGAAATTCATCTCGCTTCCACTTTCGAGCGTGTAAGAACCGTCTTTATTGCGATCGCCTTCAAAGGTACCAGATCCAAAGATATTGGTCGTCATTAAGCCGTAGTTACGAACGTGCCAATAGGTCGGATAGCGTGGATTGGTAAGGTGATCAAAAACCGCAATACCCACATGCGCTCCATCGACAACCCCAGAATAATCGCACCACTGCGCGCGCTTGCCCCACGTTTCGGCTTCATTCACCCCACCGTAGGCGTTTTCAATTCTGCCACCGTCGGATGCATTCATCGAGGGGTTGACACGGATGGAAATAATTCCGCCCTCTTTGGTGTCACCGAAGTGGACATCTCCCGCCGAGGCAATGAGGGTCAAATCGAGGTCGATGATGGCCCCCGTTTCCGGCGTACTGTAGATGCGGAAATTCTGCCGATCTGACATCAACTTTTGTCCAGCCTTGTTTACCCAATCATTTTGCGTGTAAATCCTGCCAACGACCACTCCACCGCTCCGCTGCGTGAAGCCTTGATGTACAACCCGGCCAGAATTTTCACCTTCGCCCCACACGTCAACATCGTTGACCTCACCGTAGGCAACGTAGAGGGATCGGTGATGGACGTGATCTGTGGAAATTTCGCTGGTTTCGCCACGGGTCACAGCACGACCCTCTGGACCCAACACGGGAAAAAAGTAAGGACGAAACTGATCTCTTCCATAACGGAATGTTGTAAATGCCCTCCCACCGATCGTCACATCAATCGCATTTTCGCTGTCGCTGAACACCACGCCACTTCCCTCAACGCCCTCCGGTGAAAGGGTATACGACTGTTCCTGGTGGGCATTGAGCCCGTCGAGAATCCACGAGAGCGTTGCGGTTTTGCCATCGCCACTGGGCTCGCACTGTGCTGGGATGACCGCGCCGCTGCCGAGATCGATGAGGCTGACCGGTCCGCCGGCGAGCGCTCTGACTTTAGTATTATCCACTTCAACAATCACAGGACATCCGTCACGGTCGTGTTCACCGGCATTGACAGTCACTGGGATACCATTTTTATCAGCCATAAAATATCTCCTTCGGGTTTCTTATGAATGCGCTTTCCCATTATATCATACCCCTCATGATTCGGACAACTGCCAATCTACGACGTTAGCGTTTGCAAAGTTTTTCCATTTCCTGTAAAATAGAAGCCTCGGGGATTTTCAATCGACTTGTCAAATTCATCTTGGTGGGAACTTTTTGGCGAGCGCGATCTGAGCCACAAACTCAATGTTCTCAATACCAACAAGGAGTCAACCATGAAAAAATACCGCGTTGCGCTAATCGGTACCGGTCGAGTTGGGTATCAGTTCAGCTTCGGCGACCTGCCCGACAACCACGCTGATGCTGTGGGGCAAAGCAAACAGTGCGAACTGGTTGCGGGCGTCAACCGTGGCCGCGACAAACTCGAAGCCTTTGGCAAACGCTATCATATCGAAGCGCTATATCATGACTACCGTCAGATGCTGGAGGCGGTCAAACCGGATATCTGCATCATTGCGACGCATCCGGAACTGCACTGCGATATGGTCGCCGGCTGTGCCGCCGTGCCGTCCACCAGGGCGATTATCTGTGAAAAGCCGATGGCGCTTTCTCTGGACGAATGCGATCGCATGATTGATGCCTGCGACAGTGCCAGCGTTCTCCTGCAGATTAACCACAACCGCCGCTGGAGTCCGGTGTGGACCCTCGGCCTCAAGCTGTTTAACGATGGCGCTATTGGCATACTCAACCATGTGTACTGTTACATGGACGGGGGGAAGCCGGCACCGTGGTGGCGGAGTGAAAACGAAGGACCGCTCCTTCACGATTTCACCCACTACTTCGATCTGATGGATATGTACGTCGGCGAGGTGGACTGGCTCTGTGGTATGGCGGAGCAACGCAGACGCCCCTGGGCGGTCGAGGACTTCAGTGCCGCGTTTATGAAATTCAAAAACGGAGCCACCGGTGTGATCTGCGGGGCTGAACTCACCGAATACTCAGATAGCGCCTTTGAGCTTCGAGGCACCACGGGTATCATTCGCTTTATCCAGGAGCGTGTCGAGCTTTTTCAAACAGAGCCGGACGTCTACGAACCGGATAGCGGTTTTCAGTGGAGTTCTCTGAAACCTCGGGAGGTGGCTCAGCCAGATCCGACCTCCAGCTACGTTACTGCGTTGGCGGAATTGATCGCCGCTCTGGAAGGTCAAGGGCAACTGCGTAGCGATGGTCGAGTCGGCCGCCGATCTCTGGAGATGGTTATGGCGATCTACCAGTCTCAACGCCAGGGCAACCAACCGGTCCGTTTCCCAATCTCTATGGGAGAATCTGGTGTGGCGGGTCTGCGTCGGGCAGGCCAGTTCGTTGAGAAGCCTGAGTGATAGCTAACCGGGGGCACACTCGGTAAGTTTAAGAAAATACCTTGTGCTTTTGATAGAACGCAGATGGCACGGATAATCTCGATGCCCGTAGGGTACACAGATTCTGCTCAGCCGCAAAATCCGTGTGAATCTGCGTCACCTGTGCCCGGCTGAGGCTATCAGCGTTCCATCAAAAAATCGTTCTTTGAGCCCCATCACGAATATCTCATCAGTCGCTCAATATGAGCCACGACCGACTCCGATACCCCTTTCAGGCTATATCCGCCCTCCAATGCCGATACGAGCCGACCCTCACAGATTTCCGCCACAATTTCAGTCAGGGTTGCAAAGCCTTCGGTGGTCATGTCGATTGCTGCCAGCGGATCTAACTGATGCGCGTCAAACCCCGCGGAGATCAGTACGAACTCCGGAGAAAAATCGAGGAGTGCCGGCCTGAGTGTATTTTTGAACACTTCGATGTAGTCGCCGGCATCGCTGCCCGGAGGCATGGGTGCATTCAGGGTTGTACCCACCGCTGTGCCAGAGCCGGTCTCGTTGACCATACCGGATCCGGGGTAAAGCGGCGACTGATGAATTGAAAAGAAAAAAACGGACGGGTCGTCGTAAAAAATATCCTGCGTGCCGTTGCCGTGATGCACGTCCCAATCGACAATTGCCACGCGACCCATTCCGTGTTCACGCTGCAGGTATCGCGCTGTGATTGCGATGTTATTGAATAAACAGAAGCCCATCGCGCGATCTGGGGTTGCGTGATGACCGGGGGGGCGAACGAGTGCAAAGGCATTACGAACAGTACCCGCCATGACAGCCTCCGCCGCGCGCAACACGCCACCGGTAGATAGAC
Source organism: Candidatus Poribacteria bacterium (assembly GCA_027296925.1). Classification (GTDB taxonomy): domain Bacteria; phylum Poribacteria; class WGA-4E; order WGA-4E; family PCPOR2b; genus JAPUIP01. Next base: position 5,294 of record JAPUIP010000287.1, read on the forward strand.
GAGCGATGTCGAATGATGCAGGGGAAACGGGCGTATCGTAATCGAGGGGGATGCTCTGCTCGCAGTTCCGCTTGACCAGATCGACATACGCTCTGGGATGGGCGTAACAGATCTGATCAACCGTCGCAGGCGTCGGCTCGATCTGGTACAGTTCTGCCCAAAAATCTGAGGCTTGAAGGGCTTCGATGCTCGCCTGCAGCCGCTCTGGACGCTCAGGGTGTCCGCCGCCTGTATCGTGCTTGAGATAATCGGGGTGATACGCAAAACCTGTCTTTTTTGAAGCAGTCATCGGTTTTTCCAATTTGCGCGTGGCGTTGAATTACGCGCTGATAATGTCGGTGGTCTTCTTAAAGATTGCCCCTTTTTCCCTCATCAGTGCAAGGGCTTCTTTGCCCGCTTCCGCTTCCACCGCCGCAATCGCGTCCTCAATCACAACGACTGTGTGACCTTGTTCAAGCAGTCCAAGCACAGCAGCTTTCACGCAGTAGTCCGTTGCCACACCGTAAACAATATGTTCATCCGCCTCCGCCGCCTTGACCAACTCCGCCGCGTTCGGGTTTGTGAAAACATCGAAAGCTTGCTTTTCCAGCAAGACCTGATCCGCTTTGCCGAGTAAGTCGCGTGACGGCGTTTCGGCCGGGGCGTTCTTGACAACATGCGTGTTTGCGACGCTGGTTTCCTCAATCTTTTTCTGTCCGGGAGTCCCTTGCACACAGTGCGGTGGGAAGAGCTCGAACTCCTTATCGTCCACCGGATGGGCATCCGCTGAAGCGATAATCTTGATTCCATTTTCAAGGGCGTGATTCGTTAACGCCCGCAGATTCCCTCGAATCTGCTCGGCGCCGGGCACAGAAAGCGCGCCATCGCTGTTGATAAAATCGATTTGGGTGTCAATGTCAACGAAAACTTGACGTGCCATGATTATTCCGACCTCCGGTCTCAGGATGTGGGTATCTGTTTTTATAGATTGTATTTTATTTGGAAGGTTTCCGCAAGTATTTTTTGGACATTGCTCATATTCTTGAATTGCAAAACAGACTGCCTCATGCTATACTCTTTCTCATACCAATTCTGGCAAAGGAAAAACACAATGACCAACACACAATCGATTCGACTTGCGCTTGTCGGCTGCGGTGGCATGGGGTTGCGACACCTGCATGGACTCATCGAACTGAGACGATGCGGGTTTGAGACGGTCGACCTCGTTGCTGTTTGCGATCTCAACG